>NZ_JBRFPI010000029.1:0-20179 GCF_053579595.1 Cellvibrio sp. | reverse complement strand
CGAGTCGCATACATCAGCATAGCGCCATTGGGCGCTATAGTAGGCGATTCATCCAAATTTGTCTCGGACAAAATGCGTAAATTGCCAGATTTTATATCTTGAGCGGCGATATGATGGCTTGTACCCGGACGCTTATTCAACATAACCAGACTTTTACCGTCGGGAGATACGCGCGCGCGCGCATTGTAGTCACCATCAAACGTTACGCGCTCCTGCTGCATGCTTGCAAGATGCACCTGATAAATTTGCGGCTTTCCGCCACGATCCGAGGTAAAAAACAAAGAGGCACCATCAGCAGCCCATGAAGGCTCATGATCAATCGCAAAATGATTTGTTACGCGGGTTAATTGCCGCGTCAACACATTCATCACATAAATGTCAGGATTGCCGTCTTTTGATAAAGCCATTGCTAACTTCTGACCATCGGGCGACCAAGCAGGTGCACCATTCAAACCGCGGAAGTTAGTCATCTGCTGGCGTCTGCCGGTTGCTATATCCTGAATATAAATAGCAGGCTTGTTATCTACCTCAAAGGATACGTAGGCAACACGTTGACCATTGGGTGACCACACAGGCGACAGCACAGGATAACGCGACTCCAACAGCATACGCGGGCGGAAACCATCGATATCTGACAACATCAAACGGTATTTTTGCGGTTTCTTAAAAGCTTCAACATAAATCAGCTTGGTAGAAAAGATGCCGCGAATTCCCGTAATGGTTTCATACACTTTATCACTAATATGGTGTGCCATGTCGCGCAATTGGGCTTCTGTCCCATCAACGGTCAATTTAGCGAACACGCGTTTTTGTTGGACAACATCAAACAACTCATAACTCGCATAGTAACGGCCAGCTTGCTGAGTGATCGAGCCAATTAATAAATATTCCGAGCCCAGCGCTTTCCAATCGCGATAATGCACTTCCGCCTCGGTACGAGGAAAAGCCAACATACGCTCCGGGTCAGTCGCTTCAAACTGGCCGGAAAACTCCAAATCATTGCCCACAATTTTGCCGATATCTTCTGGCAAGCGACCACCTGTCCAGGCAAAAGGCACAACTGCAATTTTGGTAGGGTTATCAACGCCCTTGGTGACGAAGACAATATTCTGGGCGCTTGCAGAAATCGCAACCACAAACAGAAATGCACTGATTATGTATCTCACTGACGTAAATCCTCTGGATTAAAGGCAAATTGGAAATGACGGAAATTTCTCTCAAAGACGTCTATAGGCACATCTTTGATTTCAACGAATCGTTCTACTTTTTTGATCGCCTGCTCTGCCGCATTATCAAACGCGGAATTGCCACTGCTTTTTGCAAGCTGAACACCAATAACCTGGCCATTAGGGAGCATGTCTATATTAAACACGGCAACCATACCTGCACGCGCAGACGGGGGGCGACTCCAGTTTTGCGCAACACGCTCTGATAATAATTCGTTGTAACTTTTAACATTGGCATCGTCATTAGAATCAGCAATATGCTTTTCCTCTTCTTGACGCGCAGCCTGTATACGACGCTGCTCCTCTTGGGCCTCTTGTTCTCGCTTAGTCTTTTTTAAAGCCTCTGCCTTGCGCTGCGCCTCTTCTTCCGCCTTTTTCTTTTTTGCGGCTTCTGCTTGTGCTGCTTTGGCTTTAGCTACTTTTGCCTGTTCATCCTTAATTTTTTGCTGCTTCTGTTTTTCCACCTCAGCAGCTTTAGCTTGCTGCTCTTTTTGGCTTTGCACTAATGCTTCTGCTTCTTTGCGGCGCTGTTCATCTTGCTTTTTGTTGTTTTTTAAATCTTCGTAAGCTTTTGAATCCAATATTTGCTCTTTGGTATGCTGGGGCGCTGCTTTGGCCTTAGGTTTAAGGTCAACCAGAGTAGCTGTCACATAATGCGGCTTATAAGGTTCTTCCTTCGATTTAAGGAAATCCCAATTACCTAAAAACAGAACCAACAATGTACCGTGTAGAAAAACACTCAGGAATGTTGGCAGTGAAAACGATTTTTCCAACTTCATAAAAAACCTAGCGCGGTGGCTCCGTAATCAAGCCAACAGAGGGAGCTCCTGCCAGTTTTAATTCACCCATCAAGTTGACAATAACACCATACTCAACTTTTTTGTCCCCTTGGACAAACACCAGAGTATTCGGTTTTTCTGCCAGAACCTTACTGACAATGGATTTAATCTCTGCTAGCGGGCGCGGTTTTTCAGGATCTCCCGCCAAGTCAATATAAAAACCACCATCGGCTTTAACCGAGACAGTGATAGGTTCATCCTCTTTGCTTTCAACCGGTTCTGATGCAGCTTGCGGTAATTCAACTTTAATACCTTGAGTCATCATGGGTGCTGCAATCATAAACACGATTAACAGCACCAGCATAACGTCAATCAGCGGAACCACATTGATTTCCGCTTTGAGTTTCTTTTTGATCGGTGGCCCAAATCCAGACATGTTTTTAACCTGTTTCTTAATAAACGTAAAACAGCGTTATTTGCTGTGAACCTGACGATGCAAAATTGCAGAAAATTCTTCTGCAAAAGTACGGTAGTTACTTAACAAGTTTTCTGCGCGTGCTGAAAACTTGTTATAGGCAAGTACCGCTGGAATAGCGGCAAATAAACCCATCGCGGTTGCGATAAGCGCTTCAGCAATACCTGGTGCAACAGTCGCAAGACTTGGTTGACCGGCGTTTGCGATATTCAGGAATGACACCATGATGCCCCATACTGTACCAAACAAGCCCACATAAGGGCTTACCGAGGCAACACTGGCAAGAAACGGTAAATTTTCTTCCAATTTTTCTTCTTCACGCGCTAACGCAACACGCATTGCACGCATAGAACCTTCCATTACCGCATCAGAATCGGCACCAGCTTGTTGGCGCAGGCGGGTAAATTCTTTGAAGCCAGCACGGAAAATATTTTCGATCCCCTCAACGACTTCATTGCGGCCATTGCCTTGGCGATAGAGTTGGTTGAGATCAATCCCCGACCAGAATTGTTTTTCGAAAAAGCTGAACGCTGCTGAGGCCTTACGCTGATAAATTTCACGCTGGAAAATCATTACCCAGGAGATGACCGACGCCAAAAATAAAATCAGCATGACCATTTGTACTAAAAAGCTGGCCTCCAGGATGAGGTGCAGTATCGACAGGCTTTGCTTGGCTTCTGGCATAGTATTAATTAACTCTTTTCGGTTTGACTGTGGAAAAATTGATCAAGCTGATGATGCATATCAATGGGAAGCGCACTGGGCTTCATGGAAGTGGCATCAACGCAGGCAATACGGATTAGCCCTTCACACAACAGCTCACTACCACGCAGCACCTGCTGCTTAAATTCGACATTGGTGCGCGCCAACTTTTCAATCTGTGCAGTTACTTGCAATTGGTCATCAAGGCGCGCGGAGCGGCGGTAGTTAATTTGCGCTGAATGTACAACCAGCAACAAGCCACCATCCAAAATTGCGGGCTTATGATAGCCCAAACTGCGCAAAAATTCTGTACGGCTGCGCTCCATGTACTTGAGATAATTGACGTAATAGACGATGCCACCGGCATCGGTGTCTTCGATGTAAACCCGTAACGGGATACTAAATGCATGCATAACTGATTTATTCCGCAGAATCCTGTAACCGTTTTGGGATCGGCATACCGAAATACAAATAGGCATTATTGGTTAAAATCCGACCGCGCGGTGTGCGCGCCATAAAGCCTTGCTGTATGAGGTATGGCTCTATGACATCCTCAATAGTTCCGCGATCCTCGCTAATGGCTGCAGCCAAGCTTTCTACACCGACCGGACCGCCATCAAAATTGTTCATCATTGCAGTCAATAACCGGCGATCCATATGATCAAAGCCGCGCTCGTCTACATTGAGCATATTGAGCGCGCTATCGGCCATTTGTGCACTCACAGTACCATCGCCTTTCATCTCGGCGTAATCGCGCACTCGGCGCAATAAACGGTTGGCGATACGCGGCGTGCCGCGCGAGCGTTTGGCGACTTCAGCAGCGCCCTCTATATCCATCTTCACCCCCAAGAGCGCCGATGAGCGCGCCACAATATGGGTGAGATCGGCGACATTATAAAACTCCAGACGCTGAACAATACCAAAACGATCGCGCAAAGGTGATGTCAGTAAACCGGCGCGCGTGGTTGCTCCGACAAGTGTGAACTGCGGTAAATCCAATTTAATCGAGCGCGCTGCCGGGCCTTCGCCGATCATAATATCCAATTGGAAATCTTCCATCGCCGGGTACAGAATCTCTTCCACAACCGGACTCAAGCGGTGAATCTCATCGATAAACAACACATCACCCGGCTCGAGATTGGTGAGAAGCGCAGCCAAATCACCCGCTTTTTCCAACACAGGACCAGAGGTACTTTTGAGCGAGACATTCATTTCGTTGGCAATAATATTGGCAAGCGTTGTTTTGCCCAATCCTGGCGGACCAAATACCAGAGTATGATCGAGCGCCTCGCCGCGTTTTTTTGCCGCACCGATAAAAATTTCCATCTGCTCGCGCACCGCCGGTTGTCCGACGTAATCTGCCAGCGATTTAGGCCGCACAGTGCGATCAAGGTGGTCCTCGCGCTCTTTGGCAGCGGGGGCAATCAGGCGATCTGTTTCAATCATCGTTATTTAACCAGGTTGAAAATTATCCAGCGACAATGTTTATGCCACGCATTGATTATCCAGCAATAGAGCGCAATGCCATACGGATTAGCTCTTCGCTCTTGGCATCCGGCTTTTGTTTGGCCGCGAGCGAAATCATTTTGGCTGCATCTACCGGTTTGTAGCCCAGTGCAATCAAGGCGCTTTCCGCCTCTGCAAACACATCATTGTCAGTAGCGATGCTTTGGATTTCACTGTGCGCGAGCAAATCACTCTGCGGCATATCCCAATTTTTCAAACGGTCGCGCAATTCAATTACCAAACGTTCAGCGGTTTTTTTGCCGATACCAGGGACTTTGGTCAAGGCAGTGATATTGTCATCGCGAACACAACGGGCGATATCATCCGCCTCCATGCCTGACAAAATCGCAATCGCCAATTTGGGGCCAACACCATTGACCTTAATCAACGTACGAAATAACGAGCGGTCGCGTTGTTCCGAAAAACCGAATAGCTGATGCAAGTTTTCTGTGATGGATAAGTGTGTGTGTAGCACCACTTCATGACCAAGCGACGGCAGCCGGTAAAATGTCGTCATAGGTGCCTGCACTTCGTAGCCAACGCCCTGCACATCTAACAGCAAATACGGCGGCTGTTTTTCCAGCAAAATGCCACGCAGACGTCCAATCATAATGAATCTCTTCGCTCGCTCTAGTTGAATCTCTGTTACACAATGCGGCCGCGCCGGAAACTGCTGGAGCCAGCCGCCATACGAATTAAATGATCGCGCGTATTGGCATGGCAGAGCGCAACTGCCAGCGCATCGGCCGCATCTTCTTGCGGTGCCGCCGGTAAACGCAGCAGGGTTTTTACCATATGCTGCACTTGCAGTTTATCCGCAGCACCGTTACCGACAACGGATTGTTTCACCTTGCGCGCTTCATATTCCGATACCGGCACATTCTGCGCTGTCGCCGCCACAATCGCCGCTCCCCGTGCCTGCCCCAGTTTCAATGCGGAGGACGCATTTTTGGCCATAAATACTTGTTCGATCGCCATTTCTTGCGGGCAATATTGCTCAATAATTTGGGTCAAGGAATCGAAAATAACTTTGAGGCGTGCAGGCAACTCGTCCGTATCCTTCATCCGAATAACGCCGCTGGTGATGTATTCCTGCTTGCTGCCGATGACATTGATAATGCCAAAGCCGGTTTTGCGGGAGCCTGGGTCTATGCCGAGAATAAGCGCCATGGTTGTATCTATATACAGTTATATTGGCGGCAGTGTTGCACGTGAATTGGGGTGACGCAAGCGGGATTTACCGTGGAAAAGAGGACAAATCAAAAGCCGGTCTTGGACCGGCGATCAAAAATCTGCCACCAGTTGTAGATTTACCCTCTGTCCATCGGGAAAAGTGACATGCATCGAAGCGGGCTTCTGATCCTCGACTAACATTCCCGGTGATGAAATCAACTGATACTCACCACCAACAAAATTATAAATTTTCGCATTGACCAGCAAATGTTGACCTTGGCGATTGGTGGTGAACAACATCCGAAACTGGTTATCCAATTGCATTTCGCTTTCCTTGCCTATCTCATTCAACAGCATCATGTCTGAATATACACGACCTGATGCTTCAATGGATAAGCTCACCATCACCTGCTCAGCCGCAGCGCTCGACCACCAACCTGCAGCAACCAATACTGAGCCGATTACACCAATCGCACCCCATAATTTATAAGGGCGCGACTTGACAGGAGTTGTTTCCTCGCTCGCAATCGATGCGTCTATTAATACCGCAAGATCAATATTCAATGCCGCCGCCAGTGCACCCGCCGATTCCATTGATGCATCCCCTGTGCGTTCAATCCGCTGCACAGTGCGCATACTTAAATCCGCAACCTCCGCCAAATGGCTTTGCGTCCAGGCACGCAGCTCGCGCTCGCGGCGCAATATTTCTTTATTGATTTTCATATCCATGACACTCACCTCGCTAAGATTAAAAGCCGTCAGATTTAGCTATATCTGGCGTTTTGTATACGACAGCAATACGACACAACGGCGTTTACTCATAGCGAGATCTTAATTAACCCAACTGCTCCATAATTTCTTCGGCGATATCCGCATTGGTATAGACGTTTTGCACATCATCCAAATCTTCGAGCGCGTCAATCAAGGCAAGGATTTTTTCAGCAGCGTCCGTATCAAGATTAACCGTGAGCGAGGGGATCTGGGTGATTTCGGCCGAGACGGGATTCAATCCAGCACTGGCGAGTGCATCTTTTACGCGGAAGAAATCCTCGAAAGCTGTCATTACATCAGCAGAGCCATCATCATTGATAAGCACGTCATCGGCGCCAGCTTCCAGGGCAGCCTCCATCAATGCATCTTCATTAAAACCGGGTTCAAAACTGATTTGACCTTTGCGCGCGAACAAATAGGAAACTGAGCCGCTAGTACCCAGGTTTCCACCTTTTTTGTCAAACGCGTGGCGTACATCACCAGCAGTGCGGTTGCGATTGTCGGTCATACATTCAACGATAAAGGCAACACCATTTACGCCGTAACCTTCGTAGGTCAGTTCTTCGTAGGCATCAGATTCGTTGGTGCCAGCGCCACGGGCAATCGCACGTTCAACGACATCTTTTTTCAAATTGTTGAGATAGGCTTTTTCAACTGCTGCGCGCAAGCGCGGGTTATCAGCGGGATTGGGGCCGCCTTTGGCTGCGACAGTTAACTCTCGAATAATTTTAGTAAAGATTTTTGTACGCTTGGCGTCCTGACGCGCCTTGCGATGTTTCATGTTTGCCCATTTGGAATGTCCGGCCATTGCACAGCTCCAACTTGCAGATTGTTAACGTAGGGGAATAAAAAAGGGCGGGCAATGCCCACCCTTTTCAGATCAACAAAAATTACATGCCGTATTCAGGTGTATCTTCGGCAACCACTGCTTTTTCTTTCTTGCGCAAACGAATATGCAGATCGCGCAATTGCAGCTCGTCTACAGTACCCGGAGCATCAGTCATTACGCAGGCTGCACTTTGGGTTTTCGGGAAAGCGATAACGTCGCGGATTGAGCTTGCACCCACCATCAACATAATCAAGCGATCCAAACCGAACGCCAAGCCACCGTGTGGCGGAGCGCCGTAGGCAAGTGCGTCGAGCAGGAAGCCGAATTTTTCGCGTTGCTCTTCCGGTGAAATTCCGAGGATTTTAAATACGGCTTGTTGCATGGTCGAAGAATGGATACGCACCGAACCACCGCCCAATTCAGTACCGTTAAGTACCAGATCGTATGCGCGGGACAATGCATCACCCGGGCTGGCAACCAGTTCGTCCGGTGTACAGCTTGGTGAAGTGAATGGGTGGTGGATTGACGTCCAGCCACCTTTGTCATCTTCTTCAAACATCGGGAAATCAACAACCCACAGTGGAGCCCACTGCGTGGTGTACAACTCAAGGTCTGCACCCAGTTTGCAGCGCAGGGCGCCCAAGGCTTCGGTTACTACTTTGTGTTTGTCAGCGCCGAAGAAAATCAGGTCACCGTTTTCGGCACCAACGCGATCCAAAATGGCCGCGCGCACTGGCACTGGCAAATTTTTCACGATAGGTGATTGCAAACCTTCTTCCAGATCAGACTTGTCGTTGACCTTGATGTACGCTAAACCTTTAGCACCGTAGATACCAACGAACTTGGTGTAGTCGTCGATTTGTTTACGGGTCAACTTCTCATTACCGCCAGGTACTTTCAATGCAGTAACTCGGGATTTTGGATCGTTGGCCGGACCAGCGAACACCTTGAAATCCACCTCGGTAACCAGGTCTTTGACATCAACCAATTCCAGCGGGATACGCATATCCGGTTTGTCTGAACCGTATTTGGCAATCGCTTCCGAGAACGGCATGTGGTTGATTTCAGCAAATTCTACGCCGAGCAAATCCTTGAACAATTCGCGGAACATACCCTCGGTAATTTCCATAATTTGTTCTTGCGACATGAACGAGGTTTCGATGTCGATTTGGGTAAATTCAGGCTGACGGTCAGCACGCAAGTCTTCGTCGCGGAAGCACTTGGCAATTTGGTAGTAACGGTCGTAACCGGCCACCATCAACAGTTGTTTAAACAGCTGGGGTGATTGCGGCAGCGCAAAGAATTTTCCGTCATGAGTACGTGATGGCACCAGATAATCGCGCGCCCCTTCTGGCGTCGCACGAGTGAGGATTGGAGTCTCAACATCGAGGAAACCATTACGATCCAGATAATTGCGGATCACGCTGGTCACTTTGCTGCGGAAACGCAGGTTTTTCTGCATTTCGGTGCGGCGCAAATCGAGGAAGCGATACTTCAAACGGGTCTCTTCACCCACGTTGGAGTATGAATCCAATGGGAAAGGCATGGTTTCCGCTTCGTTCAAAATGGTCAAAGCGGTGCCGTAAACTTCGATCTCGCCCGTCGACATATTCGGGTTAACGGTTGATGGCGCACGGGCGCGCACTTTCCCGGTCAGCTGCAGCACGTATTCGCCACGCACTTTGTCCGCCAAGGCAAAATTCTCTTTTGCATCCGGATCGAACACCACTTGCACAATACCTTCGCGGTCGCGCAGGTCGATAAAGATCACACCACCGTGATCGCGACGACGATCAACCCATCCGCAGAGGGTCACTTCTTGATCGATAAACGAGGCATTTAAAGCGCCACAGTATTGGCTGCGCATAGCGAGTTCCTGATGTTTTAAGAAAATATTTATAAGAAAGTATGTGTAAATTGTTATCTAACAAACGGCCAGCTTATTTAACTGGCCGTTGTTGTAGCACTTGACGCGCTACTGGACGATCCGGCATCGCCCGCGAGATTCTTTTTCTTGCCCGATTTGAAATCGGTCTCATACCAGCCGCCGCCCGACAAGCGGAAACCCGCAGCTGAAATTTGCTTTTTGAGGCTGGCTTTACCACATGCAGGACAATCCACTAAAGGAGAGTCACTTAACTTTTGTAAAGCCTCCAGCGCATGGTTACAGGATTCACATTGGTATTCGTAAATAGGCATGCAACTACCCCGGATTAACAGATTAACGTCTAAAGGATGCGGACACCCTAAAAGAAGGGTCGCGATTGTATCGTAAAAGCTATGGCGCGAGAACCACGCCTGCAGGATATGGGCACACCGGCCATAATTTAAAGCCGTACTTTCCTAAAAGTGACTGCTTGAATCACGGAATCTGTGAATGGCGCATACGCGCTTGCACCCGCGATGCATGGCGCACAACCCACGCTGGCATGGCTTTTTCGTATTTACGCGGATTGGGCAACATGACCGCCATACGCGCTGCAGCCGATGGACCTATCTGCGAAGCGGGAACCTTGTAGTAATGCCGCGCCGCCGCTTCCGCACCAAAAACACCATTACCCCACTCCACCACATTTAAATACACCTCCAATATGCGACGCTTATCCCAGACCAACTCGATCATCAGCGCCACAACCGCCTCCTCCGCTTTACGAATGTAGGAGCGGGAGGGCGACAAAAACAGGTTTTTAGCAAGCTGCTGGGTGATAGAGGAACCACCGGCGACGGACCTACCTTTGCGCTGGTTCTTTTTCAAAGCCTGCTCGATGCCGCGCAAATCAAATCCCGAGTGCAGCATAAAACGATCATCTTCAGCGGCAACCACAGCACGCTTCAGGTGAGTGGAAATCTGCGCATAGTTTACCCATTGATGTTTGAGTTCAGCCTTGGGATTTTTCTCACGCAGCTCATCCAGTCGGATCGACATAAAACTCGTTTCATCCGGATTCACCCATTTCCACACCAGAATATGGGCGAACAACCACAGCTGGTAGGCCAGCACCAGCAGCAGCAGCCACTTTAGGATTCGTCCGGTAACGCGCCAGAATGTTTTCATCGCGGGGCTAATTTGCCTGCTCTTGTTGCTGCACACGTTGCCTCATTGCCTCGGCCGCCGCGCGCGCTTTATCGAGGGCAGATTCCTGAGCGCCCGCCTCAGTAGCAGCGCCTTGTTGATCTATGACAGAGACTGTTTCTTCTGGAGCAGAGATAACATTGCGCGTATCGACTTCAATTTGCTCGGCATCACTGACGGCGGGTCTATCACCAAAATGGACTTGGCCGTTAGCGTCCGTCCATTTATACACTTTGGTCGGCGCGACTGGTTCAGGTTCAGACACTTTATCCGATACATTTTTCACAGCTTGTTTGGCATCTGCGGCCAACTGGTCAGGTGAAAACAACTCCCGTAAATCGACCAGCCAATCATTACCCATGCGCTCACGCATATCGCGCAGGGGCATCTGCCCGGTTTTGAGATAGATCAGGTAGTTGCCAATGAAAAATACCAACATCAGTACAACGACGGTTTTAAATAACAGACGAAACATAAAACTCCTTTATCGAGCAATCCAATTATTTAACGAAGATCAACACCAATATTGCTGCCTTCATAAATCAGCGGTAAAAATTGCAGCGAGTTTGCACAGACAGTGCTGCGCGAACGGCCAGTGGCTAAATCAAACTCTATGCCGTGCATCGGGCAGCGCAGAGCATTATCGCTGCAAGTTGCATGTGTTAGCGGTGCGCCAGCGTGTGGACACTGGTTTTTGATCAAACAGGTTTTGCCATTTTCGTGCAGCAAGAGTAAATCCTGACCGGCAAGTTTGACTGGCTTGCGATAACCATCGTAAAGCTGGTGTAATTTTTCCAGAGCGACAAACGGCATAAAACATCCTCAATGCGCACAACTGATCGGGCGGCGCCCATTCTGGCGATTTATCCAGCAAGACGCCAGCGCTGCAGACTTATCCGACAAAATCTGGCCACAAATGCAATGCAACCAGATAGAATGGAGCCATCTGGCCATATGAGTATTTGGCACTCTTTATGCCTAGATATTTCAAGCTATTCGGTAAGTTCTTGCACCTTTGATGCGGCAGCCTTGTCATGACCGATCCACTCTACCTGGAACGTTTAAAGCAGTTATCGACGCGCTTGGTATCCCTGCAAAAACCCATTCGCATTCTCGATGCCATCAAATGGCCGCAGGGAATTGAGCAGCGTTTTCGCGAGCAACAAGGTAGAGAGTTACCAGCATTGGGGGCTGATTTTTATCAGCAACAAAAACTAGGGTTTGAGCCAGATACGGTTAGCCAATTATTAAAAGAATTAAAAAGTGATGTGCGCCGCCAATTGGGGCGCGACGATGCGCTGGGTAAAATCCTGCAGGCGACCATCGACCAGTACCAAATCGTAATTGAATTATTGCGCCATCGCGGCACCGACCAGTTTGGCCATTTCAGTCGTCAACTCTATGGTTCAGCGAGCGATAATTTGCGCGGTGATCGCAAAACCCTGCGCCAGATGGGCGAACGCTTGTGTCATATTTTTTCGCTGCCGGCGGTGGAGCATTTAAATCGCCCCTATACCAATCACATCAGCTCGGAAGAAGCGGTCACTATTTTACGCGCGCGCATGACAGATTATTTCGGTGCAGGTGAAGTGCGGGTACAGATCAGCGACGATATTGTGTCGGACGCCTCTGCCGGAGGCGACTGCATTAAAGTCAATCGCCGCGCCTCGTTTTCCGAACTGGATTTGCAGGTGTTGGAAGTTCATGAAGGCTGGGTGCATATAGGCACAACGCTAAATGGCCGCGAGCAGCCTTGGGCAACCTGGTTGAGCGTCGGGTCGCCGCGCATCACCGCGATTCAGGAAGGTATGGCCGTATTATTAGAGACACTGACCTTCAGTTCTTTTCCGCAGCGCGCACGGCGCATTAGCGACCGGGTTGTCGCGGTGGATTTAGCAGAACAAGGCGCGGATTTTTGTCAGGTGTATCGCCACTTTTTAGATCGCGGCGTGAGTGAGCACGACAGCTATCGCGTCACCCAACGTGTTTTTCGAGGAGGAACACTGACGGGTGGCTCAGTGTTCACCAAAGATATTTCGTACGTAAAAGGATTTGTCGAAAATGTAAATTTTATTCGCAGTGCAATTCAATCCGGCGTACCGGAAATTATTCCCATGCTGTTTGTGGGCAAGGTAACGCTGGATGATTTGCCACTGCTCTACGAGCGTCATTTGGAGGGTGTAATTGCCGCACCTAAATATCTGCCGCCCATGTTTAAAAATTTAAATGGTTTATATGTGTGGTTTGGTTTTTCGAGCGGAATGTCAGTGATGAATATCGCGCGCGTACAGCAGCATTTCAGCAAGCTGTTCGATAGAATGCCAACCCCTGCACCCCAAGCTGCTGACACAGATGCCGAAATTGATTGAGTTTGATTGTAAATTATGACGTATTACAAAGTTGTACTCTCAGGTGAGAATATTTTTTTTGAAAACGCGAGCCGCATGGATAGCGATGCGCCGGAGCCGGTTATTGGTTTTATTGCGTGCAAGCTAATAAAAACTGACAGTGAAGAATTAGCGGTTGCTATCGCCAAGCGGGATCTGTTGGTACATTGGAACCACAGTTTTAATTCAGACCGAAAATTGGGCATGCCCAAGTTGGCAGTGGAATATATCGGCGAAGTGCGCGGCTGGTTTAAACCCAAAAGCACCAATGATTATTACTGGTTTACCGATAACGACCACAAACAAACCCAACTGGACAAATTCACTCAGCCGCCGCACAAGTGGTTTTGGCGCAATGCAAAGCAAAAATCTGCACAACAAACTGAAGAGTGAAATAACGACAAATAAAATCAGGCTGTCGCAGCAACCACTTGGGCAGGATCAATCAGCTGCAAGAGTGTTGCGCGCAGACCAGGAGAATTGATTTCTTCACTGCGCGCCGAGAGCGGCGAATTGCCTACCCACTCAAAACGCCAGCGCAACAAATGTGTTGCACCATCCACTTCGCGTACCTCAACCAACTCAAAGCGGCGCGCATCCAGTGCAAATTTTTCGCGCAACTGGAAAGCAAAGGGTTCTGCATTTTTGCCGACAAAACTGGAGGCTTGCTGGGTGGGTGCGGCCACGAATACGTAATCGCGCCCCTGATATTGCAAGTGACAGACGCCGAGACGGACTTCTTGCCCGAGACGATTGTTTAACGGAGTATCCACAAATATAGGATTCATCAACATACAAGGTTCCGCTGCGCTTTTTATTGTTGAGCTGATGCCCGATTGCTACATCACTCACTGGTTGATTTTTCGCCACCCGGTTCCGAAATAAAGTCCCTCTGCTGCGGCGAGGCGGCAGTCTACGCACAATTTATGACAGTTCAAGCAAAAGCTATTATTCATACAACGGCGATAGAATCAGGAATAACTTTGTTACTTAATTGCCATACGACGGAAACATCAGTGACAAATCCTCCGGTTTGCTATGTATCTACGCAAAGGCAATCTGCTAAAGTTAATTACTAAGGCTGTAAGCAATCTGAATAGTTCCTTAATTCGTCTTGCTCACAGCAAATTATTTTTGCTTATTTTTTAGCCGAATATTTTTCCAGCAACACTTGCCAGCCCCAATCACAATCGCACCACAGCCCTACAGATCAGAAAGGAATAATCATGACACCAACGCGCCTGCGCACTGCATTACGCTCACTATCCTCCTGTGCACCCCTTATAGTTCTCATCACCATTTCAGGTTGTACTTATGTTTCCCAAGGTGTGCTGGTAGACAGCGATCGCCACGCAAAAGTGGCCGAACACGATAGCTTTGGCGATAGCGCCGAGCGAGTGGTTTACCCGGAGCAAAACTGGAGTGGCGCAGATAGCTTGTGGTTTTACAATGTAACGCAAGGCTCCAACCTGCTCCCCTACGAACTTTTTTTACATCTCGAAACCGCCGATAGCGAGTTGCTGTTCCGCAGCGACGAAAACATGAATCGCCTGCGTTACCTGCCGCAAAAAGAGAGTTTTGCAAACCCGGACGGTCTACCTGTAGGCTGGGTTAAAGATGAGCATAAAGGTCAAGAGTTTATTGGTTTTACCTGCGCGGCCTGCCATACCAGCCAAATCAATTATCAAGGTGTCGCCATCCGCATCGATGGCGGTGCAACACTCGCGGATATGGAGCAGATGCTGAAAAGCCTGGCAATGGCGCTACAGGCTAGCCTTGAGCAGCCAGAAAAATTTGATCGCCTCGCACAAAAAGTCCTTAAAGCAAAATACCCGGATGAGAAAGAAGCCTTCCGCGTACAACTTGCGGAGGCGGCACAGCAAATCGCCAGCTACAACCAAATTAACGACCCACTCCATGGCGACCAATCTGTCGCTTACGGTTATGGCCGGCTGGATGCGTTTGGCCGCATCTACAACCGCGTGCTCGCCCATCTCACGCCCAAAGAACCTAACTTTAATCCTGCCTGCGCACCTGTGAGCTATCCCTACTTGTGGGACACTCCGCAGCACGATTTTGTACAGTGGAACGGCGTGGGCGATAACGAGCTGGCAGGCCCACTGGGGCGCAATACAGGCGAAGCACTTGGTGTGTTTGCGCAATTTGACCTGAATAAAAAGAAAGGGGATATCGGCTATCGTTCATCGGTGGCGGTACGCAACCTGACCCGAATGGAGCGCCATCTGGAGAGTCTCTGGTCACCGAGCTGGGAAGAGTTGGCGAAACAAAATGTATTGCCACCAATTAATCAGGCACTCGCCGAGCAAGGGCAGCAGGTGTTTATTGAGTACCAATGTCATACCTGCCATGAAGCCATCGACCGTACTGACCCCAAGCGCCGCATTATTTCGCAGTTTGCGAGTTTGCAAACTATAGGCACCGATCCTTATATGGCGATGAATGCACTCAAATACAGTGGCAAGATGGGCTACTTCGAGGGCGGACGAATCAATCCATTTAAGCCCGAGCCGCGCTTTCAACCGTCAGGAGCCGTATTACCAGCCTTGAGTGGCGCAGTGGAGGGTGTACTGGTCGAACCCGATCACGACAAGCTGTTTATCCGCCGCTGGGCGGAAAAACTCTACGATTTGATCGCCTCTATTTCCGATAACCCCATCAAAAAGACCGAACGCCATCTGGATTTTGAGGTGGTCAATAAAAATAATCCAGCCACTCTCGTTGCCTACAAAGCGCGCCCACTCAATGGTATCTGGGCAACAGCGCCCTATCTACACAACGGCTCGGTGCCCAGTTTGTATGAGCTGTTTATGCCAAGCTGTAGCGATGCGGAAGTTGCCAGCGGTAAAACCTGTCGCCCCAATCGCTTCACGGTGGGCGCGCGCGAGCTGGATGCCGTCAATGTCGGCGTGGTGCAGCGCGACCCTGAGCAATATCCGGGGTTGTTTGTGTTTGATACCAGCCTGCCCAGCAACTCTAATAAGGGGCATGAATACGCAGCCGGTGTTACTCCCGTGTTTGTTCTGGATGCAAAAGGTCGCCCTGTAAAGGATGCGCAGGGCAAACCCAAAATGCAGACCTTGCAGCCCATCAGTAATCATCAGCGACTGGCCTTGGTGGAGTATTTAAAGACACTTTAAAACCCGCACACCCCATCGCCCCTATAAATGTGGGCGATGGGGTGCCCGGCAAACAACGCCAGCCTTCACAATTGCTCACAACTTCTTTCACTTAATTCCACTAAATTATCTGCTCCGATCAAAATCACTGAACCAATACTCTGCTTTGACGGTCTTTAGGCCACCTCACTATGAGCGAGAACAAAACAACCGAACCTCGTCTGTGCCCGAATAATGCTGGCGATTTGATTGACACCAAGCGCCGCGACACACAGAATCACCGACCAGTTTTAAACCTCAGGAACCTGCTGAATGAATATTGATCGTTTCTCACCGCTGCTAATGCGCACCTCCCTGCTTCTTTCACTGATGGCAGGCTCTTTTTTACTCGCCGCCTGCGGCGGTGGCAGCGATAAAAAATCCTCGGCAAGCTCCTCATCTATCAGCAGTTCGTCTTTGCGCAGTAGTTTCAGTGCAGCGTCTATTCCAGCCAATGGCTCCGGCATCTGGCCAAGCGTAAAAGTAGAAGCGCAAAACCCTAAAGTACTCACCTTCCAGTGGAGTGCTGTTGAAGGTGCAACCTCCTATAAGCTTTTTAAACGTGATGCAGCAACTGGAGGTGTAACGCAAATTGGCGGCGACCTGACCAGCACCCAGGCAACCGATGAGATAGGCGTACATGTACACGATTGGGTCAACAACTATTACTACGTTGATGCCTGTAATGCCTCTGGCTGCGAAAGATCCAGTTTGGCCTTTACCGCTACAGAAATGATCAAAGCGATTGGTTACGTCAAAGCATCCAATACCGAAGCCAATGATTTCTTCGGCTGGAGTATTGCATTGTCTGCTGACGGTATGACTCTCGCCGTGGGCGCCCCTTCCGAAGATAGCAAGGCAATTGGCGTCAACGGTTCACAAGCAGACAATGACAGCACCAACGCCGGCGCGGTGTATATATTCATTAAAGAGAACGGTGTTTGGAAACAACAGGCTTATTTGAAAGCATCCAACACTGAACAACCTAATATAAATACTTCCCGCGTACTGCCAAATGATCGATTTGGTTACAAGGTTGCGCTGTCTGATGACGGTAATACCTTGGCAGTAACCGCATTGCTTGAAGACAGTCCCTCTGACGGCATCAACTGCAATCAAAACAACTATGAGGTCACCAGTTATGCCTCATCGTCTGACCCGTCAGATGATTTGATTAAAGCCCAAAATTACGATGTGGGCGCTGTCTACATATTTACCCGCACAAATAATGACTGGAACCAAGACGCCTATGTAAAGACGGTATTCTCACCAATATATCCGTTCAGCAACCCTTTTGTTGCGTTGCGCTTTGGCGAAACTATCGCACTGTCAGGTGACGGCAAAACGCTCGCCGTTGGTGCTACCAGCGATTACATTACCAGAAGTGGCGTGGTTAATTTTTCCAGCGCCTCATCAGTCAGGGAATGTCTTGAGTTTTATCCTTCTAGTAGTTCTTCAAACAGTAATTCGAGCTCCAAGTCTTCATCCAGTGTTAGCAGTTCTTCGTCTACCACCAGCAGCAATAGCTCGGCTACCAGCAGCTACAAGGGAGGCAGTGGCTCAGGTGCGGTTTATCTGTTCCGTCTATCCGAAAATGGTTGGAAGGAAGATGCACATATCAAGGCTTCGAATGCTCAGGAGAGCGATGCATTTGGCACCAGCATTGCCCTCTCGACCGACGGCAGTACTATGGCGGTCGGCGCCATAGGTGAAGATAGTAATGCCCAAGGTGTGAATGGCGATCAGTCCAGTAATACCTGTTATTACTTCAAGGATTCAGCTTACGTAATCGAACCGGAATGCAAAGAGGCCCTTAAGAATGCTGTGCGTGGATATATTAATAATGGCGCGACCTATGTGTTCAAGCGTGCAGAAGATATCTGGACCCAAGAAGCCTACCTGAAACCCGGCAGCACATTCATCACTACACTATTTGGTAGCAGTGTTGATTTGTCGGGCGATGGTAATACCTTGGTAGTTGGAGCACCCGGTGATGCTAGCAATGCAACCGCGGTTAATGGTGATGCAACACAAAACATCGACTACGCCAATACCGGCGCTGCCTATATCTACAACAAATCAGGAACAACCTGGCAGCAAGAAGCAGTTATCAAACCTTCTACGTTGACCAAACACTCAGGTGTTGCATTAGTTAGTAACGGTAACGGAACCTACAGCATTCAAATTAATGATGGAGGCCAGTTCGGTGGCGATGTCAGCCTTTCACAAGACGGCAACATACTGGCAGTGGGCTCTTTCCGCGAATCCAGCAATGCCAAAGGCATCAATGGCGATGAAGGGGATACCAGTGCCGCGCGTGCCGGTGCGGTGTTTGTATTCACCCGCAACAACACTGTGTGGACCCAAAAAAGCTACGTCAAAGCCAGCAACACCGATACCGATGATCGATTTGGTTTGAATGTAGATTTGTCAGCCGATGGTAAAACAATGGCTGTTGGTGCGCATCGCGAATCTGGCCGCGGTTATGCAGCTGCATCCAGTGGTGCCAGCACTAGCTCAACCGCGAGCAGTAGTGGGGCGTTAGATCAAAACGACAATTCCGCTGAAGCAGCCGGTGCGGTCTATCTGTTCTAACCAATGCAGGTAGTTCTAATCAGCACACACTGATTTAAAAAAATGGGATGCAATTGCATCCCATTTTTTTGCCGCTCGTTTTTATTAGCACACGATTTTTAGCGTCTGGTTATTGCCAGGTTAAGCTGTATCCCGCTTCATTTTCTGCCGCTACAAACTCCGCACAAATCCATAAATCCCCGACTGCCACCAAATTATCACCACTAAATACTAACGGCACTTTGTCGCGCAACCAAGGCTCAAGCTCGTACTCCTGCAACAATTTTTTTAATGTTTGCGAATGCATTCGGTCTGCTGGCTTGCAGCGCTCGCCGCCCTCACGATAGCCGATGCGCATATTCGGCAATCCGGTTTTCAAACGCGGTTTTATATCGCGCTCAACCAACTGCATGTGCAATTCCAATTCCGGCAATTGCAGCGGCAAGGCATATAAACGTTCGCGATAGGTTTGCAACGCAACATTGCCCCAAGCCACACGAGTTTGTGCATCCTCGCGGCCACCAAAAATTTGCTGTTCGATCTGCTGCCAATGCAATTGTTCAGGGGTAGTGTGATTAATCAAGCGCAGCCAGTAACGCAATACATTTTGCTTGCGTGCGGGCGATAACCCCAGCAGCGCATTTAGTTCAATGCTCTGCCCCACACGCTCCACCAAGGGTTCTGCGCGCACCAAATCCTCGCGCGCAATTTCTTCCATCACACTTTCTTGCTGCGCGCACAATTCAGCGGTCTGCTGCCATTTACGTTTAAATTCCGGCCAGCGGCTATGCAACAACGGCATAACTTGATTGCGTAAAAAATTGCGGTCGTAATCGTCATCCAGATTACTTTCATCATCCACCCAGCGGAGTTGATGAGCCCCAGCATAATCTTCCAGTTCTGCACGCGTAAAATGCAACAGCGGCCTTGCCAACAAACCTGCGCCGAGTGCGCGCACCTGTGCAATAGCCGCCAAGCCGCGTGGGCCAGTTCCGCGCATTAAACGCAATAACAGCGTTTCTGCTTGATCGTTGGCGTGATGTGCTGTTAACAGGTAATCATTGGACGCGATATTTTTTTCAAATACCGAATAGCGAAGCGCACGCGCCGCATCTTCAATACCTTTGCCGGTATTTTCCACGCAGACTTTTTCGGCGTGAAAAGGAATTGAGAGCTGCGCACAGAAATCCGCGCACTGTGTTTGCCATGCATCGGCATTGGGTGAAATTTGGTGATTGATATGCAGCGCGCGCAGTTGCACCGGTAAGTGTAATTGCATCAGGGCATGCAATAGCACAGTAGAATCCAGGCCGCCGCTAAACCCTATCCACCAAATAGCAGATGGTGAAGATACGGCAGGCAGATAACTGCGCAATTGTTCAGAGGTAAAAGCCATAACAACAGCTGCCCATAAATAAATCAGTGAATGCACACATTAAAGCGGAAAGCATAACAAATAAAAACCCTGCCTTGCCCCTGCTTCCCAATGAGAGGCAAAATACCACTCT
>NZ_JBRFPI010000028.1:9763-20752 GCF_053579595.1 Cellvibrio sp. | reverse complement strand
CGCGGCCCAACCTACAAACCTGCGAGTTCCTGGCGCACAATTTCTGCACCAGCACTCAACGCTTTCAGTTTGCCAAGCGCGACCTGGCGAGATAAAGGCGCCATGCCGCAGTTGGTGCAGGGGCAGAGTTTGTCGGCGTCTACAAATTGCAGGGCTTTGCGCAGGGTGTTGGCGACTTCTTCGGGAGTTTCGATGGTGTTGGTGGCTACGTCAATCGCACCGACCATCACTTTTTTTCCGCGAATCAGTTCCAGTAGCTCCATTGGCACACGCGAGTTGTGGCATTCCAGCGAGATAATATCGATATTGGATTTTTGCAGTTTAGGAAAAATTTCTTCGTATTGACGCCATTCAGACCCCAGCGTTTTTTTCCATTCAGTATTGGCTTTTATGCCGTAGCCATAACAAATATGTACGGCGGTTTCACACTTAAGTCCTTCACGTGCGCGCTCTAAGGTCGCAATGCCCCAGCCATTCACTTCATCAAAAAACACATTAAAGGCAGGTTCATCAAACTGAATAATATCAACTCCCGTTGCCTCTAATTCTTTTGCCTCCTGGTTGAGAATTTTGGCGAATTCCCAAGCCAGTTTTTCGCGGCTTTTGTAGTGGCCATCGTAAAGCGTATCAATCATCGTCATGGGGCCGGGCAGGGCCCATTTAATGGGTTGTGTGGTTTGCTTGCGCAGAAATTTAGCGTCTTCAACAAACACCGGCTTCTGGCGCGACACATCGCCCACCACCGTTGGTACGCTCGCATCATAGCGATCCCGAATTCTAACGGTTTCGCGCTGCGTAAAATCAACGCCGCTCAGGTGCTCAATAAACGTTGTCACAAAGTGTTGGCGCGATTGCTCGCCATCCCCAACAATATCAATACCCGCCTGTTGCTGTTCTTGCAATGACAAACGCAATGCATCTTGTTTGCCTTCTATTAATTCATCACCTTGCAATTTCCAGGGTGACCAAAGTGTCTCAGGTTGAGCAAGCCAGGAAGGCTTGGGTAAGCTGCCAGCGGTTGATGTGGGCAATAATGTTTTCATAGTGAATAATCTTGTCTTTTAAAAGGTATAGATAAAAACGATCAATAACAGGTACAGATAAAGCGCGAATTAAAACGCGTACTTGGCAGACCATTGCTCAAGAATGTTCTGGTAGGGTTTGATGAATTGTTTTTCAGCAAATTTCCCCTGCTCAATCGCCAACCTGCTGCGTTCCTCGCGGTCATAAACCACTTTGGTTAATGAATAATCCTGATTTTTTAAATTGGGTTTGTAATAGGCTCCTGCTACCGCATTGGCGTTATAAATTTCAGGCCGATAAATCTTCTGGAAAGTTTCCATAGTGCTAATGGTGCTGATCAATTCAAGGTTGGTGTAATCCACCAGCAGATCCCCAAAGAAATAAAAGGCGAAGGGCGCTACGCTATTGGGTGGCATAAAATAGCGAACTTCTAAACCCATCTTTTTAAAATACTGTTCAGTCAACGAGGATTCATTGGGCTGGTATTCAACGCCCAGCACCGGGTGCTGGTTTTCAGTGCGCCGATAGGTTTTATTATCGGAAACACTCAGGCATATCACCGGCGGTTTATTAAAATGCGTTTTGTAAGTAGTCGAGTTCACAAAGTGCTTGAATAGCTTGCCGTGCAAATCGCCAAAATTATCGGGAATACTGAATGTCGGTTGGTTTTTGTTGTGCTCTAACAGCAGCACACTAAAATCATAATCGCGCACGTAAGAAGAAAAGTTATTCCCCACAATGCCTTCAATACGCCTGTTGTTGTAGCGATCAAGAATATTGGTTTTCAAGATTTCAATTGCAGGAAATGAATCACCACTACCCTCACGATCAAGATCCATTTCCACAGAAATGATCTCAAGCTCAAGCGAATAACGATCCCCCTTGGGGTTATCCCAATGCGCCAAGGCATTAAAACGATTGTCAATCATCTTCAGCGCATTACGTAAGTTTTCTTGCCGGCTATTTCCCCTCGCCAAATTGGCAAAGTTGGTAGTCGCCCGCGTATTGTCTGCCGGATGATAGTTCTCATCGAAACAAATGCTTTTGATGCTAAATGTAAAATCGTTGTTCATGGTGATATTGCAACCTGATGAAGAGGCAAGTGTAAAGTCGGCTCTGGTTAAGTACAGGTTGTCTTTATACTGGAATGCCAAAGTGAACAAAAACGATAATAATTCATGAAAATGTGAATATTATTCATATTGGGGCGGGACTTGGTGGAACGGGGGGCTTGCTAGGGCGCGTTTGACTTGGGAGACAAGCATGCCCGTTGGCATTGTTGAGTTGAATCAGCCATTGAACTGAGTCATCCTTGGCGCGCTATTTAACCGTTGAAAATTTGACCTCTTGTTGTGTAAAGAGGCTGATTGGCAAAAGGGGAGTAGCATCAAATGAAATGCCAGAACACAAGGAGCACACCCATGGCATACAATGAAAATAAATATAGCGTTCAAAAACTTCCCAATCCATTGTTACTGCATTGGATCTTGAATCCGGGCTTGGCAATTAATGAAGTCATTCTTGGTCAGCGAATTCCCAAGGTCACACTGATCGACAAAACCAGCAACGCCCCTTTGGTAGATCGCACCTACGTCCCATGTCCCTCGTGTGGCGCCATTCACCATGGTATGTTGTGGGGTAAAGGTAATGCCTTCGGTCATTGGCTTGGCTACATCTGCCCTAGCTGCGAACAAAAAATTCCTTGCTTGTGGAATATTTTTAGCCTGTTTTTGCTGGCCGTACTATTTCCTATTTGGTTCCCCCTCAAAAAAATCTACGAGCAAAAATACATCGCCTACGAACTCTCGCGTTACAAAAAAGCAGAAGCCAATATTGCTAAGCCTATTAATAAATTTACATGGATAAAAATGGGCGCATCATTTGGTTTACTGATGCTCATGTTTTTTGTCGCGATGGAATACTTCCGTGATGGAATAACTCTGGATAAATTCATTTTCCTTGCGACCATTAATGCGATAGGCGGCCTGTTTTTTGGTGCGTTTATGTGGTTTTTTATGGGGCGTAGGAAGGGGTGAGGTAGCGAGTAGCCCGCATGAGTCTAACGAAATGCGGAGTTATTTAATAAATTTGTCTCCCGTATTCCGCTAGGCTCCATACAGGCTACACCTCAAATATTTTCTAATTCAAAAACTCCGGCTCTTCGGGTTCTTCATAGCGTTCAAGTTTTACATTGCGCATCGAGTAGGCCGATAAGCCGAGTTCATTTTCCTGAGTTTCTATCACCACAGTGCCATCAACCCAAAAGGGTGTGTACAGATCGGGCAAGGTAAATCCCTTGGGGTGTTTAACGTAAATTAATTGGTTGGGCGGCGGCGGTGGAACATGGATGCAGGCGCCGAAGTAGGGCACCAGAAAAAATTCGGTGATGACCTGATTGTCATCGTATTCGATGGGCACTATGTAACCTGCAATGCGGATACGCTTGTTATTAAATTCCGGGCGCACTTTGGTAGACTTGAGCGCATCGCGCCAATCGCGGCCGGATTTTTTATCTTCTATTTCTTGCTTTGAATCAGCGATGGCCTTGGCAACCTGATCTTCAAATGCAGAGGTGTTGCTATTGAAGCCTTCGGCGGGTGTGTCTTGCGCGAGTTGTTCGTCACTGAGTGAATCATGATCAACCTGCGGAATGGATTCCAATAAACGCAAATCCTCGTCGGGCAATAATTCTGTCCATTCCACGGTAACCGAGGGGCGCGTCAAATTTTCGGGTGCTGCGTGAGTAGCAGCAGCGAAGCACAGGATTGTAAGCGCAAAAAAATACGCGCAAAGCGAATGTAAATTCGAGCAAAACGAATAGTCTGTTGTGGGATAGAGTTTCATCATTCGGTGTCTCACAGTACCATCACACCTGCATGGCAGGATTATTTGCGCAATCATACAAGCCCTATTTATTAAAAGCAGCATGAAAAACAGCATGAATAACAGCCCTAGCAACACCGCAATCGCCTTTGAGTCCGTCCAATACGCCTGGGGTAAACAGGATTCGCCTTTTCTGGTGATCGATGATTTGCGCATCGCAGCCGGTGAAAAGCTATTTTTGTACGGCGCCTCTGGTTCCGGCAAGAGCACGCTGCTGAATTTGATGGCGGGGGTGTTGTTGCCGCGCGCGGGTAGCATTCATCTGCTGGGCACCGATATAACGCGCTTGAGTAATCGCCAGCGCGACCAATTTCGTGCGCAGCACATGGGCATTATTTTTCAGCAATTCAATTTAATTCCCTATCTCAACGGCGTGGATAATTTACGCATGCGCATCGAGTTTTTACCGCGTGATCAACAACAGGTTGCTATTGCACAAATTCCGTTATTGCTGGAGCGCTTGGGAATCCCCTATGTTGCACAACAACAAGCGCATCAACTCAGCGTAGGGCAGCAACAACGTGTTGCGCTGGCGCGAGCGCTCTTGGGTGGCCCACGTATTGTTATTGCCGATGAACCCACCTCAGCACTTGATGCAGACCTGCGTGAAGAATTTATGGGTTTGCTATTTGAATTGCTGGATGAAAAAACCAGTCTGGTTTTTGTCAGCCACGATCAACAACTCCGCTCGCGCTTTGATCGCACACTTGATATGCAAGCCTTTCGCGCCGACTCCATTGCTGCAGCAAGCGCGAGTGAGGTGCAAGTATGATGCGTATGCGCCTTGCCGGTAAAAGTTTACTCAATCGCCGTGGAACGGTATTTCTCACCATTCTTTCACTGACCATTGGAATTCTGTTGGTGCTCGGTATTAATCACTTGCGCACGCAAGTGAAAGAGAGTTTTAACAATACGCTATCGGGAACCGATTTAATTGTTGGCGCGCGCGGCGGTGCGTTGAATTTATTGTTGTACTCCGTATTTCATATGGGCAGCAGCACGCACAGCATTCGCTGGCAAACCTATGAAGAGTTGGCCAAACATAGCCAGGTGAAATGGGCAATTCCGCTGGCGATGGGCGATTCACACAAGGGCCATCGCGTAGTGGCCACCACGCCAGATTTTTTTGCCCACTACGCCTACGGTAAAAAACAACAGTTGAACTTTGCGGCAGGAAAATCCTTTTCCGGAAAATATGATGTGGTGATAGGCGCTGCGGTCGCGCGCAAATTGGGTTATCAGCTGGGCGATAAAATCGTATTGGCCCACGGCATCGCCAAAATCTCGCTCACCAAACACGACAATTCGCCCTTTGTTATCACTGGCGTTCTTTCGCCTACCGGAACACCTGTCGATAACAGCCTCTACATCTCCCTTGCGGGTATGGCCGCTATTCATGAAGGCTGGCAATCCGGCGTGAAAATTCCTTCAACGAAAAAAACATCGCAACAAACAGAACAAAAACAAGACGAACACGAGCATGAACACGATCAAGAAGAGCATCACGAGCATGCGGATGATCACAGCAGTGAGGAAGAGCATGATGAGCACCATCACGATCATCACGCCTATGACCAATCGCTAAGTGCAATTTTTGTTGGATTAAACAATCGCGAAACAATCTTCGCCGTGCAGCGGCAAATTAATCAATACACTGGCGAACCACTGCAAGCCATTATTCCCGGTTTGGCATTAACAGAATTGTGGCAGCTGGTTGGCTCAGTAGAAACCGCCTTTAATCTAATTGCATGGTTAGTCGTCATCGCCGGTCTACTCGGTATGACCACCAGCCTGCTAGCTGGTCTAAGCCAACGCCAACGCGAATTTGCGATTCTCCGTTCACTCGGCGCAGGCCCCTGGTATTTATTTGTATTGGTAATCCTGGAAGTGTTGCTCATCTGCATTAGCGCCATAGTATTCGCCATCGCACTGCTCACTCTCTTACTCTGGTCACTACAACCTTGGTTGCTCAGCGAATGGGGCATTCAACTCTCACTAAATTTTATGACGCCACAACAAGGTTATTATTTGTTGGCGATTCTACTTTCCAGCGTGGTGCTGTCGCTGGTGCCTGCATTCAATGCATGCCGTCGTGCGTTGGGGGATGGGCTTGCGGTTAAATACTAATTATCTGTTTGTAACAGAGCGTATCCAACAGCGAACTATCTAATAATCTCTTGGTCGATGCATCACCATCCATCAATCATCGAAAGAGGTTCTCTCATCATGAAGATATTCATTCTTTTTTGCTTGGTTATCCTTACAGCTTGTTCCCAACGGCAGATTTACGACTCGGTTCAAACGAATAATCGCAATGAATGTGAACGCTTGAGTGGAGTGCAGCGCAAGGAGTGTTTGGAGCGTTTAGCACCTGACTACCAAACCTATGAGCGGCAACGTAAGGAACTGTTGGAAGCGCAATAATGTGTTTATTTCACATAAATTGCCGTTTTTGTGCCGCTGGGAATTCAGTCGCCCAGTCTTGGGTTGTTGACTTTTTCTTACAGTAAAATTTTGGCGATTGATAGCATATTTTACGGACTGACAAACCTTACCTGGTTTCGACCACTATTTTTGGCGTTGTAGAGCGCTTTATCGGTGCGTTTAAAAACCGCCTCGAAAGTCTCTGTGGCTTTCACTGTTGTGGCACCGATGCTGACAGTGACTTTAATTAATTGGTCATCAATAACAAAGCTGTGCTGTTCGATGGTCTCTCTCAGTTTGTCGGCCAGAGTGATTAGGCGCTCCTCGGAAATTTGCGAACAAATGAGAATGAACTCCTCTCCTCCCCAGCGGCCAAAAATATCGGTTTGGCGGACTTGTTCGTTGATGATTCTGGCAATTTCACTGAGTACGACATCACCCGCGTCATGGCCCAGGCTGTCGTTTATTTTCTTAAAATAATCGATATCGAATAGCATAACGCCCATTTGGTTGCGGCTAAAGTTACTTTCAAATAAACGTTGCAGAAATTGCTGCACCCCGGCGCGGTTCATAACTCCGGTCAGAACATCGGTGGTTGATAGCGCCTCAAACTGTTGCTTTTCAGTTTCCAGTTTTTTGTATTCACTAACTAAATTATTAATCCGCTGGGTATCGGCTTTAGTTTTTCTATTGATCAGATAAAACCGCCACAGCACTTCTGTCACAATCAGTATCATCCAAAATAAAATGATGCAGAAATAGAGAGTTTCCTTTTTTATCCATTGACCAACAGCCTCAATTCGCTCAATGCGGATTTCATTGTCGCTGTGAACATTAAAATCTAATCCGATAGCAATTGCGTTGTTCATGGACGGGGCTGAATACTGCCGCGCGATATCGAACTCGGTAATCCACCATTCGGCGACGCTAAATTCACTCAGCTGTACGTAAACCGGTTGATTCAAGTCAGAGGTGCGTATTGCGGTAGACATGACTTTGCTGGTGGTGTCGTATTTCTCGATATCACTGAAGCTTGGATCGAAATCCCGTAGTGATAAACGAATCCGGGGCGCGTTACCTTTGTAGTGAATGAAAATGTTTAGCCCATCATAGGCTGAGAGGTCGATTCCTGTTGTCCTGTCCGGCCCAAGATTGAGCGACCATCCGCAGGAATAGGCATCGCCCGGTGCGTAGTTGCAGCGGAAATGGTTGATGCTCCGGTCAATCCAGTCGGTGGGTTCTGTGCCCTCGCTATGCGGACTATAGATCCATGAGAGACGTTCAGTGTCTGGATATAGGGACAGGATTTTGGCCGGCAGATATTGATGAGTTGCGATGAGAACAATAGTGATGAGTACCGCTAATAATCTGAAAGTTGCGTAGGATTTCGGCCTAATCATTATCAATAATCCATTCGTTAACATTATGTAATTGGCAGGGAATTGACCGGCGGACGACACATAAGATGTCTTTATCCGCATTGACAAATCAATGACTTGGCAGATTTCGCGACACGACTTGTCTCAAATTGGCGACGCATCAGGTGTCTTAATCTGAGGAAAACGACACATGATGTGTCTTATTCTCAAAATAATCAATTTGCAGCCTGGATTTACTGCGAGCCGTCATGCTTCGAAAGTGGATTTAATAGGTTCGCTGTTGAACTCTAAATGGAATAGGTAAAACGACTAAAAGGGAAATGATTGAAGCCGTTTCCTCTATTTATTCGCCACTGAGGATTAGGCGCGATCTAAGGTTGTTATCTGAAAACTCAATAATAAGTACTGCTAATGTGGCGGGCCATACCTTAGGCATATTCTGTGTTTAGGTGAGGGGGTTCTAAGCCTATACATGTACTGGATGATTGCTAAATATGAATGGCCCCCTTTCAAAGGTATTTCACAAAAGACCTTTTACCTCCATCTTTACGCAAATTTGTTCGTGGGCATGTTTTTCTTGCATTACTAATAACGAGGGAAAAGACAACATATGCAAATGTCGATACTGATGAGGCATTGCTTGATTCAGTAGGCCTGCGTAAATATGTGAGCAAAACGAAAAAATATAAAAAATCATGGTACTGGCCTTTAGCTATAACCTTTTTTATTAGCCTTTTCTTTTCGCCTATCTTTTTATTGTCAGGGATACTCTTGTCGATAGGTGTGTGGTTGGCGGAAAGTAATACTTGGAAGATAAAAACTCTCTACACCTTGATCCTGAAATTGAGAAGCGGTTTATTCGATTTTGCGACCAATTTCCCTCTATCGATAAATCCAACGCTATATGGCTTAATATTGGCGATTACAGCGGTGACTCTGATTGAAATGCTGCTAAATTGGGATTTGGTTTGCCTTTTGAAATGTCTGGTAACTTAAATTTCCCTGCTTACAAACTAATTCATTTTCGGTATTTTTTCTCCTGATGCAGTAATTCCGCAAGTTGGAAATGATTGTTCCGTTCACTCGAACGTTCTTTTTTCTAATCAAGTTGATCACATAACGATTCAGGAATCTGGGCCATCTCACTCTGATGCTATTACTATTGGAATTAATACAGTGAATCATTTTTTTTTAAAAACTGTGTAACGACAGCGGAAAATTCCGCCGTCTGCACAGTATTGTTATGATTGCCAAGCACAGTAGCATAAGTTGCATTAGGGAAAATTGTAGCCAAATCTTTAGCTGAGCCGTTATCGTTATCCTCTATGCCAGAAACTACCAGCACTGGATTTTTGATTTCACCCAGAGCTTTTTTGCTGGTAGATGGTTGTGACTTTTGCAGGTAGGCTTGCGCTTGTTGATCAAATCCTGAGTTCTCCACATACGTCACAAAACTCTCTAACTCTTTTGCTGGCTTACCAGAAAGCGCTTCGTAAAACATAATTCGGCGCGGCCAATCAGGATTAGTAAAGTCCACACCCATGCCACCAATAACTGCATGAGTAACGCGTTTGTCTAACACAAGTAGCCGCGTTGTTAATATTGAACCTCGGGAGTAACCAATTGCGGTGTACTCTTTTACTCCCAACTCATTTACTATGCCCATAATATCTTTTGCTTCTATATCATTTTCATAAAGTTCAGGTTGATGTGGCTTGTCCGATTTACCATTGCCACGTAAATCCATAAGAATTACTTTATACCCAGCATTAATTAAATCAGTATAAAGTGCAGTCCTCTTCCAAGAATCACCATCAGTAATAAAACCATGCACCAATACTATGGCATCACCTGTACCCGTCACTTCATAATAAATTTTTGTGCCATCCGGTGATTTATAATAGTTCCCTTCAATGTTAGTTGGTTGCGCCCGCGACCAAGAGATAAGTGTAGATAAAGTTACAAACAGCACTATTTTTATCATATTTCCTGCTTCGCTAAATATAAGGAAATGTCGTAGCATATATCTATTTTCAATATATAAATTTCTATCTTACGCTTCGAACCAATCGGATAACTTTTTTATTCAATCGATCATCTGTATTTGTTTCGCCTGTTGCGAAATCTATGTACCATGAGTAGAACGTTAACGTGTGATAAGGCGATGAACTCCATGTATGCGATGCAGGGGTGTTAGGAAATGACTCCATATCTATGCTCGGTTTTAAGCATTGTATGTCTATCAGAGTCGTGAGTTCACGAATATTAGGTAATCGCCAGTCTTTATGGTTTGCTAAACCTTCATTTTCATTTATTTCTGCAGTACGTAGCAGCGCCTCGCCCCAGGTAAATAATGTTGGTGTCCCTGATTCGCATCGCTCTCCATTGAGCCCATCGATACAGGTTGTCCACATAAGACCTGTTCGGTTGTCAATTACAACGTTTTTTTCGTCGTAGCTAAATCGCGAGTTTGATAAGTGTTGTGGTATGCCATCCCGTTGACATATTTGATCCGCTAGTACAGAGGAGGTTATTAGAAGAGTAGTAAATCCCAAACAGATCAAGTGCTGAAGGATATTCATTTATTTATTCCTGATAGCTAATTCTATAATTATTGTTTACTAACCCAATCTCGTACAAGCCGAACTGGGAATGAGCTTTCTCGGGAGACTAGAGAGGTATTACTGGATCTGAAATTCACGGCCCACGCGGAAGAGGGGGCATTTACGGCTGGCGTCGAACTCCAATAAAACTCCAGCTTCGTGTTGGGAAAGTAGGTGGTGTCGATGCTGGGTCCTTTGGTTCCATAATCAACTAAACTCTCTATTTCAAATCTGGTGGGGAGCCGCCAATCTTTAAATCCGCATAGTCCAACATTGTTTACACGTTGTATAAATTCTTCTGTATTGCAAAATGTTTTAGGTTCGTTAGGGATATAGCCTGAGCAAATATTCAAAACATTGTTCCAGCTTCCCACAGCTCCCCCATTAACGGAGGAGTTATTGGAGTACCATGTGAATAGATCATCACCATCATGTAATCCGCTATTTCCATAAATATCATCAATTTCGGTTTTTACTTCCCATAATAATCCAGTAACTGTATCCAGAACGCAGTTGCCGGATGAAGAATTATCTTGCAAAGGTATTCCTTGGTTATTAATTTTTTGATAGCTAAAGCCCGCTCTACCATCACTATCTTTATTGGTGATGTCCCGACCAAATGAGCAATCTTGTTGAATGGGTAAGTGAATTTTGGATTTTGGCTCTGCACTGTCTAC
>NZ_JBRFPI010000028.1:0-9753 GCF_053579595.1 Cellvibrio sp. | reverse complement strand
GCAGGTATCGATGTTATCTTTTGTATAATTACCAGCCCATGTAATTCCTGAGTCATTTATTTCCTGATATATAACTGCAATGGTGTTTATGTCTGAGCTTATATTTTTTGGAGTATCATTGCTTTTTGTGCCGTCTTTGGAGCAACCACTGGCAATTATAAAAAGCACTATTGGCGTGATGTTGGTGAAGTATTTAAGGCGATGCATACACATCTCATCTAGAAATTATAGGGAGTTAAAATAAGAAGCTGACTTTGCAGCCAGCTTCTTATTTAATCGCAGAAGTTTTAAAAAATTGTCTTATTGCTGAATCCTTGATAACGACCGCTTTCATTCGCGCCGAGTTTAACCGCTAGCGAGTGCCATACATCATGGGAGTTAGCTCCACTGGCATTAATGCTTCGCCGATTCCCCACGCCACCACCCGCGATTACAATCGGAACTCTTGCTGCATCGTGCGCATCTCCGTTACCTGCGTCAGAAACTTGGGCAACAATGGTTGAGCTTAATAAGCCTTCGTCCCTGAATTTTTTAATCATATAAGCTTGTAGTTTTGTTGCTTCGGATCGTTGTGCTAACCATTGTGGATATTGATCACAGCAACTATTTGATTTTCTGCCGTTGTTATGGTCATGGGCGGCGGTATGCATTGTTCCGTTGTAAGCGTCATTACCTACTTTTACGCCAGAAAAAGAAAGTTCTGCGTTATCATCACCAAAATATAGCATTGCAGAGTTGGTAAGATTACATTTCATTGCCAACGCAAAAACATCGGTAAAGGCTCTGAATTGTTCACGAATAGTCCCCATGTTTAATGGAAATGCACCCAGAGCAGCGGGTGATCCACAGGAGCCGCCACCGCCGCCAGTTCCCGGGTCCGATGCCAGCTGATTTGCTTTTTCTTCGATAGCAGTTAAATGGGCATCAAGACGGATTTTTTCGTCTTGCCCTAATTTCGATTGCAATGCTTTAACCGCTTCCAAATGTCCGTCGACAATATGTTTTTTAACATTAGTAGTAGCAGGCGTAGCTGTACCGGCACCAAAAATTGCCTCAAACATTGTCATTGGATTTTGATAGGTGTGCGCATCGTTACCGCTATCGCGCGAGACTCCGTTTGTTTGATTGTTAAAATTTTGGTGAATGTTACCGATAAGATATGCATGGCGCTTTCCGGCACCAAGAATGCGTCCCATATTGACGTCAAAGCTTTCACCACCGCCCCAACCTTTATTCATGAGTAGTTTAATAATCCCATGCCCAAGGTTTTGTCCTACGTGCGGATTGCGAGCTTGCACACCATCAACCATGAGGATGTTATCTGCTACTTCGTTTAGGGGGGCTGAGAATGGAGGTAAGTTGCCCGGCTGTCCATGCCACATTTCCGGTAGTGCTCCATTACCAATGTAAAGTGTCACGATTTTATCAACACTACTTTGTGCCTCTGCCATACGGGAATACATCATTGCAGATACTAATGGAGATGCACGTAACAAACCTTTCGAAATTCCTGCAGCACTTATTAGCTTTATCAGGTCTCTACGTTTTTTATCAAATTGATCTATGTTCGGCTTTTTCATTTTTTATACCTTCAATTAGATTCGAATTACAGGATCGAATAGTTATATGTTTGAGTTTATATTTAGGTTTTTTAGGGAAGTACGCAATTTTAGGATTGCGTACTTTCTCTTACTCATTACATATTGGTTGGTCGCGCCCAAGCTTTGCGATATCTTACGGTATCCAACACACCCAATTGCTCCAGCATTTTTCGAGGGCTTTGTTCCATCATGGTATGTTTCAGATCCTGGACATCGCAGGCATAAGCTTTTATTTCCGCCTCATCCACCAAAACATAGTCACCGTGTTGTTGCCAACCATCCTCTACGCCGATCCCAGTGGTATAGCGGAATAGATTTTGTGGAAGACACCTTTGTGCTGTAGGTAAAGTTGCCATAGTGTCCCCGAGTTCTTTTGCCCCTACGAATGAATAAGCAGTGCTTGCAAAGTTATTACTCCATGCTTGTGGTGCATACAGAGTTCCGCTCGCATTTACAGCATTACCTTTGGTGTCAATTGTCCGTGGGTTGCCTACAGAGTCAAAATCTTCTAATCCAAAACCAAGTGGATTAATAATATATTCATGACAGGTTTTGCAGGACTCCAGACTTGTGACCAGCTCGAACCGTCTCTTGTTGGTTGTCATTGGATTCGCAAGTTCTTGTTTATGTATTTCCAGCAATTGTTCGCGGCCTATGCCAACGTTTGCTGGTGGGTCTTGAACATCCTGGCAGAGCATGCGACCACGGACTCTAACGGCGCGGCGAATTGGTGATGGTTCAATTGCATCGGCCCAGCGTGACATGAATCCGCCATTTGCAAGAATTCCGCCTCGATTAGTTGTTGCTACTCGAACAAATTGGTTACCACTAACACCATTAATACCATAATGTTGAGCAAGTGGTCCGTTAACATATGTGTAGTCCGCGTTATAAAGCGTTTCGAACTTTCCATTTGGATCCAGCATTAAATCACTGAAGAAAACAGCTAACTCCTGTTGCATATGCGGAATAAGTGCATTGAAATCTAATGTTGGATAAGTTCCTGGATCTTTGGCGACATTATTCAGTGAATCTGTTGCCAACCAGCTATTCACAAATGTTCCCAATTTTTCCTTAAACGCGGTACTTTGCATTAAGCGGGTAATTTCTGTAGTTATCTCGTTTTCCTGTACTAAGGCACCACTGGCTGCTTTACTCAGTAATTGCGCGTCGGGTGTGGTATTCGTGTAGGTATATGCTAACCAAGTTGCCATTTCATAGGCGGTAAGTTGATAAGCATCACTTGCAAGAGCGGTATTAGCTGGATTTCTCTCCCCAACTTCATGGCGATATAAAAATTGCGGGGCTGCCAGCATGGCTTCCAATGCCAATTGCATACCGGCCTTAACATCACCATTGGTTTTGCTACCATTAGCCATGCTGGTATAAGTGAGCTTCTCTTGGTTGTCGAGTGAGCGTCTAAATATCCTTGGGGCAAACTCGTTGATTAATTTGTTCGCGCAATCCTGATTGAAATTATTGTTACAATTTACAACACCTGAAAAATTCCTATCGGCTGACCATTTGGCGATTTTTTCTGAGGTGAGTAAATATTGCTCATAAGCTCCGGAATTCATAACTCTTTGAGTGTTACTTATGAAATGACCCAGCATAGAATCTCCAGGAAGGGAGTCCACAATAAAACCACTTCCCAATAAACTATTAATAGAATTTTGGTACTCTTCGCGAGTAAGGAATCGCAATTGACGGGCACCATAATTAACAGGAGCGGTACAGCTTATTTCTTCGTTATAAACGGGTGGGGGCTCTTGCCAGAATGTAGCATCAAGATAAGCAACAATGGTCTCAGCGCATTCTCTATCACAAGTGCCAGCAGCACCTTTTGGCATTGTAGCGACAATTGTATTGATCATGCTTTCACGCAATGCACCTTCTCTTTTTACATTGAGCGCAGGAAAGGCTCCGCCCAATCCTTTTGCATCTGCACCGTGACATCCCGTACACATGGCTTGGTAGTGGGTTTTCCCAGTAATGACTGGATCTATAGTTATATTATCCACAATGACAGTGACTATTGGGGTAGGGCTCGAAGGAACGCTGCCATTTAGCGCGATTACTTTATAGTCATATGTTCCTGTATTGCTGAGTAAATCTTCCAGCATAATTTGGTTGCTTGAAAGGTTTTGAATTTTACTCCAGTAGCCAGTGTTATCTTTACGGCGAACTATAAAGCCTGTTTCATTATTACTAACATCTGCCCAAGTTAAGGTAACCATACCGCCGGAATTGTTAGTGGCATTTAAATTGACAGGAGTTGTAGGAATGCTTGGGATGTTTAACGCTGCCACTGCAGGATTACTGTTCGCTGCAAAGTTCAGGTTGAAGTAGATTGGTACGGTATGCCCAATACTTGATGGGATTGGACTTACAAGTGATCGTATATATTCTATTCCCCACTTTAAATCGAACAGGGGCGCACTAATTAACACCGGCTTGAGAGAAGTTACTGAAATTTTTCCGTTGTTTAGCTTGGTAATTAATACTTGGGCAGGTGTTGTGGTGTTGACCCCATGTAATATAAGTGACCCATTTAAAGTTTGAATACTGGTGCTTCCTGCTTGCATTGCGTTGATTTCAGCAAGGTTAAGTTGGACCGAATAATAGAGATGGGGCAGAAGGCTGGTTTCGAACAAGAATTCACGAATACGTGAGTCACGAGTTGCATTGAGTGTATCGACACTATTCAGATCCACTTGTAGCGTTGCAAGCCCATTTTTGTCTACGGAGCCTTTTAGTTGCGAAAATCCGCCAATTTCCGCCACATGTTCTTTTTTAACAGTAACCATATTCAACATTGAGGTGCTGTCGTCAAGAATCCACGCTGCTGTATTCGTTGTACCAGCAGATGATGAAGAATTTGGAGTGGATGATTTTGAGGAAGACACAGAAGATTTAATAGATGAAGCTGTCTGCACACTGCTAGATGCGACCGATCCCGTGCCAACTGGTGTCTTACAACTCACTCCATTTAATAAGAAATCGCTTGGTGCTGCTCCAGGATTATTAATAATTATATTGAAATCAAAAGAACCTCCCGTAGAAACACTACCATTTTCTATTACTGTAAAGATTTTTCCACTTTGGGTTACCGATGAAGCATTCCAAAAGCTAACTAAACTTTCACTGCCGGAATAACTCCAGCTAAGTGTAGGGTTATTAATACTTGAGCCATTATTGACCACGGTGACCTGAAGTTGCGCACCGCTACCCCAGTTACTTTGCGCTTGATAGGTTACATTGCATAAGTCAGCCGCAGCTGTAGCACCCGTGAATGTAATGCCTAGCGATAACGCTGAAATCTTGAATATTTGTTTCATGATTTTTCTCATAGGTTTCGTTAGATGTAAAACGGATATTTCGTACCTGAAAGCCCCGCACCAACTGCCAATTTTTATGTTTATTAAAACTGTTGGCTCATTTGATATAGATCTCCCATAATTAATTGCTTACCGGTTAAAAATTCAGTGATGAGTGATGGGCATTTTGATTTTGTGAGCTCATGGATACAGAGGCGCTTTATGTTCAGCTATAAATAGCCTCTGATGTTTTTATAGTTTTTCTGCAATCATTCGATCATCAGTTTTGAGATTTTTCAGGACCTCTGATCAAATACTATTTCCATTTTTATATTTATCATGTGCCGCAGTAATTGGTAGATAGTTTGGATTGTCCCAACAGCTAGCCGATGTGATTGCAAAATTCTTAATGTCAAATCGAAAAATATTGATCGACTTATTCGACGTGTAAACATTCGGCTTTCACATAAGCTGTCCATTAAGACGGTAATGGTGTTGAATTCAGCCCTCCCTCATATATATCTAATTGGTATTTAGATTTCCATTGTCATGCATGTTTTTGTTATAAGGCATGATTTAAGGAGAGTAGTTGGTTTCATAAATTTGATTTAAGGGGAGTGGATTGGCAGCGCTGCTACGTCTTAATGCCAATATGGAATTTTCTCATGTGTAGTTATGGGACGGTGTGGCGGAAGGTAAGCGATGTGATGACGCCGCGATAGCCGTCTATACTGGGTTTTGGGCAGTCTGCACTGAGGTATCGTTTAAAATATTTTCGATCATCTGGTCGAAAAATCAGACTGCTTCGTCCGACATTGTTTCGACAGGCAGGGGTTGTGAATACTCAAAATAACAACAAAGATGCTTTTGTAATGGAAGTTTATATTAAACATCGGCAGGAGCTTTGCGCTTACATCATTAGTAAATTTGGTGTAGATGCAAGCGACGCTGAAGATATCGTGCAGTCTGCATTTGCTAAATTTGCAGAATTAGATGGGGTTTTGTCTGTCGAAAACCCGCGCGCTTTCTTGTATAAATCGTGTAGTAATATTGCGATTGATATTAAGCGACACAATAAGGTCCGCCACGGATATTCCGCTGAGGTGTTTGAGTTAGAGGAAGAGGCAACGGATTCGATCGGGCCAGAGAGGGCAAATGAATCGCGCCAGCGCTTAGGCATTATTGCTCGAGTAATGTGGGCGATGCCAAGTCGGCGCAGGCAATTATTAATGATGAGCCGATTTGACGGTTTATCCTATGCTGAAATCGCGCGTCAAGTGGGTCTATCGGAAACGGTAGTAAGAAAGCACATAGCCAAAGCGTTAGAAGATTGCCGTAAGGCTCTAAAGGCATGCGGTGAGTAATGGGACTGAAGTAATGAGCAGCAAGGTCACAGAGTCAATCAATACGCAAGCCAGCGAATGGTTTGTTCTCATGCAATCAAATGCGGTCACAGAAAGTGAACGTAGCGCGTTTTTACATTGGTTTGATGAATGTAGAGAGCATCAAGAAGCCTATCGGGCTTACGAGGTGCTATGGCGTGATTTGGGTGAGCTGGCTACCACGCAAGAAGGAAGGCGTTTAAGGAACTCTATTGATTCATTCTCTGTGGAATATTTTTTCAAGCATGTTCAAGCGTGGATGTTTGAATTCTTCACGGTTTTCAAAAGAATCTTCTTATTGCGTGATGGCGCGACAAGGGATAGTGAACCTGCAATTGGATGGTCCCATACGGGCCGATTTGCAGTAGTAGGGTTTGTCCTTTTTGTGTCAGTTTTTCTGTTTAATGATTTCCTTGGTAATAAGGTAGATGTTCAATCATATCAAACGGGTATCGCCCAAATTCAGAAAATCCACTTACCTGATGGGACACTTGTTACTCTGTCTGGTAAGTCGCGTTTGGCCGCTTGGAATACAGCAAGTGAACGCCATGTTGAGTTATTGGAAGGGCAGGCGTTTTTCGAGGTGGCAAAGAATCGAGAGATGCCATTTTATGTTAAAACAGGGGATACGTTGATCCGAGTGGTTGGCACGCAGTTTGATGTCAATCGCACTAGTAGTCGGGTGAGTATTGCCGTAATTGAAGGTGTTGTTAAAGTATCAAGTATTCTGGACGATACTAAGGCGGTGGTTGACACACAGTCGGTCATGGTTACAGGTGGTCTGCAGGTCAGTCGCGATGATGGTGAAGACTTCTCGCCGGTGGAGAAGATTGCATCAACGAACGTTGCTAACTGGAGGAGTGGTCGCTTGGTATATAGCAATGCACGATTGTGTGATGTTATTGATGATGTAAACCGTTATACACGGAATCAAGTGCTTCTCGATGAAACTTTGCATAATATTAAGGTAACCATTGCTTTCGACATTGAGCAGGTTGATTCTTTACCTGCGCTTCTAAGTAAAATGTTACCTGTAGCATATACACGTGATGCGTCTGGGCGGGTTTTTATTCGCTCCTCCCCCCCAAAGAAATAATTGTCCAACCACACCAATAAATTTTCATCGCCCTTAGGGGCGCATTTCTTCATCCTCCCCGTCTTAATGATGATTGATATTGAGCTTCAATAGGCCATTATCAAATCTAAAACAATAAAGCTTCAATGTGCCAAGTAATTTTTAAATTCTACACGCACTATTAGCCATAAAATTGTATTTTTTATGACAGAACTATAACAATAAAAATTTGAAACATTTTTTTCATTGGTTATTAAAATTATGAAAACGCTAATCATCTATGCTCATTTATTGGCGGCGTGTGTCGCCATCGGTATTTTATTGATTCAAGATCTGGCAATTATTCGCTCACGAGGAGCCCCTTTGAGTAAAGGTGCCATTAATGAATTAATTAAATCTGCTCGAATTGTTTCCGTTGCGTTGGTTTTTTTATGGGTATCTGGAGCTCTATTAGTTGTACTTGGATATTTTGAAAATCCTCAGCAATATCTGCTAAATCAAAAGTTATGGGCGAAATTTACAGTGGTTTTGATTTTAACAATAAACGGTGTATTTCTGCATTATTATAGTTTTCCGAGAGTCACTGGAACCCACGGGCTACTTAATTTAAGTGTTGTCGAACAAGTATTGGTAACACTGTCTGGTGCCGTATCATCAGTGTCTTGGTTATTTGCATGTTACTTAGGTATTGCACGTCCATGGAATGATACGGTTGATTTTTCGTACATCATGTCTATTTATATGTCTATTTTAATAGTTGCAATTATTTTCTCTTGTGAATTGCTACGTTTTTTGCGGCGCGAAGAATTGCCGTTGCTAACCGATAGAATTCAGCTGGGGACAATTAGAAGTATTGAAAGAAAAACAAAATAGAAAATTAATCCTCGTAGAGAGGGTAACCTGTAACTAACGTAAAACCATTGTTTTTAGTTGTGCTTCTGTCTAAATGACTAATTTTCATTTGGTCAAAGTGATTCTTACTATTGAGGAAATAACATGATTAACAATAAATTATCAAAAAATAGCTTTCATAAATTCGCGAGATACGTCTATCCGTTAGGGGTTTTTCTGATAGCCTCGGCATCATCTACAAGTGCATTCTCCGCTTGTCTGTATTCAGTCAATAGCCAATGGAATGGCGGTTTTAATGCAACTATAAAAATCACTAACAATAGTGGCGCAGCTGTTAATGGGTGGAGTGTCAATTGGCAATATTCTGGGCAGGATCGCGTCGCTAATGCATATAACACTAATTTGAATGGTGGAAATCCCTACACCGCAACGAATCTAGGATGGAACGGCAGCATCCCGCCTGGCCAAGCGGTGGAGTTCGGTTTAAATGGTAGCAAAGGTTCTGCTGCGGCAGAAATTCCAATACTGGCCGGAGGTGTGTGCGGCGGGGCATCGAGCTCAAGCCAAGCTAAATCGTCAGCGGTTAGCCTAAGTAGTTCAAGTAAAGCAGTAAGTAGTACCCCTTCATCAGCAACACCTTCGTCTGCGAGTAAGTCTTCAAGCAGCATTGCGACTTCAACAATTCCTTCGTCATCAAGCTCAGTAGCACTTTCCTCTGCACGCTCATCGGCCACAAGTAGCATTAATGCTTCAGAAGTCAGCACTATCGGCAACTGGAATCTTGACCCAGCTGCATCGTATTTAAGTTTTGCAACGACAAAAAACGTCAACACAGTTGAATCGCATACATTCACTGGGGTTAGTGGAAGCATTAGCAGTAATGGACTCGCCACTCTAGTAATTGATCTTAATACTGTTAATACATCAAATGCTGTACGAGACGGTCGTATGCGCGGTTTGCTATTTGAGGTGGTTAGCTTTCCTAATGCCACCGTAACCGTGAATCTCAACGGTAATCAAATAAGTGATATTCCGGTTGGTGGTGCTGTAATACAGGCAATTGTCGCAAATTTAGATTTGCATGGCGTGAGTGGAGTCATTAACACGAGGGTATCAATACAAAGATTGTCAGCTACCCGTATTCAAGTTCAGAGCCTGTCACCTGTTATCATAAATGCGCCTGATTATGCATTGGCTAATGGTGTAGAGGAGTTGCGGAAGGCGGTCAATATTGAGTCTATCAGCACTGCAGTCCCCGTTAACTTCGTACTTTTCTATGATGTTCAATAGGCAATGTTTTAACACTAATGAAAAATACTGGTGTGCAGTTAGATTAATTTTTAGAATGAAATAATTTCTTGGTAAGAGATTGGAATTGAGGGCATTAATCGTCTTATTGTTGAAGTTTCATTATTTAATCTTCTGAGTTTTTGATTGGAAGATTACGGAAATGAGCTTTTGTTAGTGTTGGACTCTCTCCGTCGTAAAGCCCTGAATCGAGCGATTCGTTCAGGGTGTTCGCAAGT
>NZ_JBRFPI010000027.1:0-21199 GCF_053579595.1 Cellvibrio sp. | reverse complement strand
AAAAAAGAAGTATCGCTGCGCTTGAGCACGCGTCAGACAGAACAACAACAAATGGTAAAGCGTGCACTGGATATGGTAAACCAAAAGCGTATTGCCAAAGGTGAAAAACCGTATGCAGACTATGCGGCTCTAAAGAAAGCAAACGGTGGCGATGAAGACGAAGATGCACCACCAAAAGAGGCTGACAAAGAAATCATACCAAAAGACGACCCTTACCTGATGGAAGCGGGTCATGTGCTGGCAGACTTTATCAATCAACTAACTCCCGAGAAAAAAATCGCCAAACAATAGCTGTTTTACAACATCACAATTGTATTGACACACCAAACACCTGATCAGTAATGCTCAGGTGTTTTTTCATCACAGAGCCATTTATGAAAGCTATCTCATTCAACGTCAACAGCATCAGAACACGTTTGCATCAACTGGAAGCTGTGATTGAAAAACACAATCCGGATTTTATTGGACTGCAGGAAACCAAAGTAAATGACCCTGATTTTCCGCTGGACACTATTCAAGCCATGGGTTATCACGTCGAATATTTTGGCCAAAAAACTCACTACGGTGTGGCAATACTTTCCAAGTATCCTTTCAAAAAGGTCATCAAAGGCTTCCCTGGTGACGAGGAACTTGCACAGCGCCGGTTTATCGGTGGCGTGTTTGATACACCTATCGGAGAAGTCACACTGCTAAACGGTTATTTCCCCCAAGGTGAGAGCCGTGACCACGCCATAAAATTTCCTGCGAAGCGAAAATTTTATGCCGATTTAATCAACTTCCTAAAAAATGCCGAGCATGAGGGTAAGCAAATTATTCTGATGGGAGATATGAATATTTCACACCAGGATATTGATATTGGTATTGGCGAGGAAAACCGCAAGCGCTGGTTGCGCACTGGCAAGTGCAGCTTCCTACCTGAAGAACGCGAATGGCTTAATGAATTATTAGCATTGGGACTGAAAGACAGCTACCGCGAACACAATCCTGAGAGCAATGAGTTGTTCAGCTGGTTTGATTACCGCAGCGGCGGCTTTGAAGATAATCCCAAACGCGGACTGCGAATTGACTTGATTCTTATGACGCAAAACTTGCTAGACAAGTGCGCGGCTTCCGGAATTGATTATGATATTCGCGGTATGGAAAAACCTTCGGATCACTGCCCTATCTGGGCTGAGTTCAAGGTTTAAGTACCCGGTTGTTGCCCGCGATAGCAACTACTTCGCGGGCAACCCTGCGGGCACATTTAACTGCTGTATCCGCACATCTTAGGTAAATGCTCTTTTAAAATCTCAGCAAGTCGTCGCGTTGCTGGTCCTGCGAAATCGCGATCGGCAAAGGTGAGATAAGTCGTTACTTCACGCACCGAACCCACTTCAACCGGCAAGTACTTCAAGCGCCCCGCTTCAATATCCTCATGGGTGTAAGCATCGGGCAACCAGGCGTACCCCAATCCCAAACGGATCGCATCCAGTGATGTTTTAATGTGACTAACGGTCCAGCGCTGGTCCGCTTCCTGCCACCCCTCAGTGCGACGGCGATATTGGCCAGAGTCGCGTACAATAATTTGCCGGTGCTGGCGCATATCCTCATCGTTAATAGAGCGCCCCAATAACTGGAGCGGATGATCAGCACTGGACACACCGCGCATCACCACAGTCACCAACTTTTCGCCCATGAATCCCATGGGCACCCGCCCACCAATTGCCAGATCAACCTGACGCTGCAAGAGTGCATCCTCTGTTCCGCTCAATACCGACTCAAAGACCTCCACTCGAGTATCGGGAAAGTCCTTCGCAAAAATCGCCAAACACTGCAACACCCGCGCTGGCGGGATAATAATATCGGCGGCAATCTTCACCAGTGGCTCTACGTGTATCGAGAGGCATCCCGCTGATTTTTCCAGTCGCTCTGCCTGCTCCAGCAATTGTTTGGCGCGGCGATAAAGCAATTCGCCTGCCGGCGATGCAACTGCTTTGCGCCCCTGCAACTGAAACACTTTTACACCTAATGCTGTTTCTAACTGGGAGATAGCATAGGACACTGCCGATTGGCTTTTATTGAGCAACTCAGCAGCCTTGGCATAACCACCTGCATCAATTACCGCAAGCAGCGCCCGCCACTGCTCCAATGTCACCTTATTTTCAGTAATACCCACACTTGTTGGCGGAACGATTTCCTGACTCATAGCGATTTAATCCAGTGAGGACACAGATAACTGATCCAATTATTCGATCATATACCACCAAATATCGCTATTTATCATTCGCTCGTCAAATCATTTAATGGACACATGGCAATCAAGCCACCAAAACGATGAGGATTTAAACATGGCGACTCTTTTGCAAATCAATAGTAGTTTGTTTGGCGACAACGGTAACTCCAGCGTGCTGACCCAAGAGTTTGTGCAGCGCTGGAAAGCGCAAAACCCAACCGGCGATGTGGTAGTTCGCGATTTCGCCAAAGAAGATGTACCCCATTTGGATGCAGCGCGTGTGCAAGCATTGTTTAGCCCCGTAGAAGGCCGCACTGAAGCACAACAGGCGGTGTTGGACTACTCGGATAAAATCATTGCAGAAATAGAAGCAGCGGATGTGATCGTCATTGGTGTGCCCCTATATAACTTTGGCGTACCTTCTACGCTCAAGGCTTACTTCGATCATATCGCCCGCGCCGGTGTAACCTTTAAATACACAGAGACCGGCCCCGCTGGCTTACTCAACAACAAGCCCGTGTATATCATCGCAACCCGTGGTGGTGTTCACAAAGGCCAACCGAGCGATACGCAAAGCCAGTTTCTCACCAATTTTTTAAGCTTTGTCGGTTTGAAAGATGTGCACTTTATTTATGCGGAAGGCCTCAACATGGGCCAAAAAGACCAAGCGTTTGCCGCCGCCAAGACTGAGATTGAACAAGGTATTGCGGCTTAATCGGCCGCATTGTTAACAGCACGTATTTACCGGCAATAAATTTCACTACAGGAGTACATTTTATGCAACGCCAGTTACAGCAAATACTGCAAGGCCGCGAGACCAGCGACGGTGCTGGTGTACGCATAAAACGCAGCCTCGGCCAACATCCAAATGCGCGCTTTGACCCTTTTTTAATGCTCGATGAATTTGGCAGCAATAGTGCCGATGATTACATCGCCGGATTTCCTGCGCATCCTCATCGCGGTTTTGAAACAGTGACCTATATGCTCGAAGGCCATATGCTGCATGAAGACCATATGGGCAACAAAGGTCATCTGCGCAACGGTGATGTGCAGTGGATGACTGCCGGCCGCGGCATCATCCACTCCGAAATGCCCCAGCAGGAACATGGCACCATGCGCGGTTTTCAATTGTGGTTAAACTTACCTGCAGCCGAGAAGATGAAGCCTGCCAATTATCGCGATATTGCGGCAGCCGATATTCCAGTCGCCGATTTACCGCAGGGTGGCCGCATTAAAGTCATTGCGAACAGTGCATTTGTGAATGGGAAAATTGTCAGCGGACCTATCCAGGGCTTAACCACTGAAGCGATTTACTGGGATGTACATTTGCCAGAGCAGGTTGAATTTCATCATGCACTGCCAGAAGATCACAATACCTTCCTGTATGTGTATGAAGGCGATATTGCAATTGGAGAAGACAAACGCAAACTCACCAAAGGCAATGCCGGCTTACTTAGCAAAGGTGATCAACTGAGCATACAAGCCCTGAGTGCTGACACACGCTTTTTGGTGATTTCAGGCAAGCCTCTCAAAGAGCCTATAGTGCAATACGGTCCGTTTGTAATGAATACCACCGATGAAATTGAACAGGCAATTCAGGATTATCGTGCTGGTACACTTTCGTCTTAATAAACCGTAATTCACTACCACGCGCCATCAATTATTAAATTCAATGGATGTTGTGATTGTCAGGCGCCCAGTGATTTGGTTTGGACTAAAAGTTGTCCTCAAGAGTATTAAACGACGACGCACACTGGGTAACCAAATCCGCTCTGACGCGCCAATTTTTCTCAGCATTTCACGCATCGAAGGCCAGATGCCCTCGCCTACACCGATTGTATTAACATTAGACGATTCAATCAGTGTAATCTGAATACCTACTTCAGGATTATTTTTATATTCAGCGGCTAATATACCTACCGTAAGCCAACCAGCAGCTGCTCTGCCAATAATCACTATTTTCGTAACAAAATTACTTTTCGCGATTTTTCTTAAAATTTATTTTAAATTATTTGAACTCAAAGAACGACGTGAGTGTAAGACGCCCCGTAGCTGGACTGGGGTCAAAATTATAATCTTTACCAATTTTTCCCGAATGAAGGCTCGTCCCTCTATACATAAGCAACCGGTTAAATACCGCATCGAATGACGCCACTTCCTCAAACTGATCTGTAGATCCGTTAATATAACCTTGCGGGTAGTCACTTTCCGTAGGGTATCGTTGCTGTATATTTTCCATATAGTGCGAATAGCGCTGCTCATCCACATACTCAAAACCTGTTGGCGTATGACGATACAAAGCAGTTCCCATGCTTGGAATCGACTGCAGGTAATGCACAACAGCTAAACCTTTGCGCGACGGAGAATCGAAATGGGGAATTCGTTGCAATAAACCAAGATCTTCCGGACGAGTGGTCACTATTGAAAATTTGGAAACAGCGCTTTTGATTTGCCTTACCTCCAACTGAAAAAATTTCTCCATAAAGAAGCCAAGGGTTTTTACAATAGCAAAAGTATATTCCTGTGGAACCTGCATACGAACGCCCGGATAAAAAGAATCCGCGCGGGCAAAATCATTTTCGTTTACAGCACGCTGTTTTAAAGCTAATGCGCCTTTAAGGAAATCATCAACAACTAGAACTTCTTGTTGTTCATTTCCTACCCTGTAGCATTCAATGTTTGCATCTTCGCAAAGCTCATACACAATCGGCCCCATACAATTCTCTATGCTTTTCTTACGCCAGAAAGTAAAACGAATTAGTGTGCTGCTCTGCCGCGATTGAAATTACAGAGTCCCCACCTAGAAACACCTCACTCATCATTTATGCATCTGATGTTTATTAAACAGGCGCAACCGCCTTGCAGTATTGATTAATCAGTTGCTGATGACTAGGCATTGCCGATACTTTCTCGCTCACATTGTTTCTCAAATACCCCAAGAAACTTTTCAGTTCGGCTTCATCCATCACATCAGCAATAGGATGATATGCGCCAGGCATAATACCTTGCCCCATCATTACCTGAACCCAAGAATCATTTAAAAATAATTCTTTTTCTTCTAGTGCAATTGCTGCTGTATCTTTAAATAACTGCACTCGATGCGCCAAGGCCTCAGGTATCTCCATATTTTTGCAATAGCGCCAAAATTCTGTGTCATCCCTTTGGGTGGCATGATAATGCAAAATAACAAAATTACGTGCGCGATCTGTTTCTTCAGCTGATTGCTTATTAAACTCATCAACATTCGACATCACAATTTCATTTTGCGGGAAATATCTCATCAAGCGATAAATAGCGGACATTGCCAAATGGATAGAGGTAGACTCAAGCGGCTCGATAAAACTTGCCGTAAGCCCCACAGCGACACAGTTTTTATTCCATGCTTTCATCCGGCGGCCAGTGTTATATTTAATTACTCTCGGTTCTGTAACAGGTTTTCCTTCCAAATTTTTCATCAGCGTATCCAATGCTTCATCATCCGAAACGTGTCGACTGGAATAAACTATCCCATTACCCGCCCTGTGCTGGAGCGGAATACGCCACTGCCATCCAAAGTCGTGAGCTATTGATTGTGTATAAGGTCGAGGCGCGCGCACTAGTTCAGTTTGTAGTGCAATCGCAGAATCACAGGGAAGATAATGGCCATAGGGAACCCATGGTGTGTTTAAAGCACCGTCGATGAGCAGTGCTCTAAATCCGGTGCAATCCAAAAATAAATCGCCCTCTATCTCCCGCCCATCTTTCAATAATAAGGATTTAATAAATCCGTTTTCCGGGGAAACTATAACTTTTTCAATCAACCCCTCGACATGTTTGGCGCCATGCTTCATTGAAAAAGTTTTCAAAAAATCTGCATATAACGTTGCATCCAAATGATAGGCATAATTAACCCCATCATTTTCATCGCTGCATTTTTCTAAACGCGCAGCTTTAGACTCAGGGCAATAATCACCAAAGGGAACATCTATACCGTATTTTTTTCCTGCCAGCCAAAAATGTTGGAATTGGCATGCCCAGCAATCTTTTCCTGTAATCCCAAAAGAGTGAAAGTATTTATCCCCCTTTTTAGCCCAGTTGCTAAATTCGATACCTAATTTAAATGTTCCTTGAACATGCGCCATGAGCTCTCGCTCGTTAATGCCCAACAGTTTGTGGAATACTCGCAGTGTGGGAATAGTTGCCTCCCCCACACCAATTCGTCCAATTTCAGGCGACTCAACCAGAGTTACATCGAGGTTTTTTCCTAACACTTTGGCAATAGCTGCTGCAGCCAACCAACCTGAAGTGCCACCACCTGCAATAACAATTTTACGAATAGAATTCACTGTTGTATGTCCGGTCATTTCTCAGCTCATATTAATCAATGTGACGTATGCTAATTTATTTCATTCTTGCGTTTTTGATATCAATCAAACGTTGTATGTTATTCACAGAATCAGCAACATTATACGCAAGTGACAAGAAACCAGATTTATGTAACGCCACCACCGCGTCATTTTCCAATGCAATCAGGTTTTCAATATGCACTGTATAACCGGCATCAAATTTAATGGTAGTCCCATGACTTAAGTCAATTTCTATCATAACCCGCTCAAGAATATTGCACTTTAAAAAGGCTTCAATCATGGGTTCGAGCAGCTCGGAGCCCTTATGACGCACTGACAATGTATCTCTTATTTCATTTAGGGTGGAGGATGCACTGCCGTCAGTATTAAACAGAGCGGGCTCCACATTTTGCTGGATTCTAGAATCATTTAGGTCTGCATAAATAGCCAGCCTTTGCTCTGCTTCTTGTTGCTGGAGCCCTATCAGAAAAGGTCCCTGTCTCACCGCAAGTGGAATATAACGTGCATCCCAAGTTGCGTTCTCATTAAGGAAGAGATTTTCATGCTCTTCAAATCCTAGTAAGACTACAGGTAAAAAGCGGCCGGTCTCAGAATCTTTGCGAAATAAAATTGGGTATTCTCGTTGAGCCTTGGCAAATTCATTGGGCAGTATCATGACTGCGCCTACTTGGTGCCCGTATTCAGCACCGTATTTTTCTGCATAGCCAAGAGTTTTATGTTGTCCAAAGCTTAATGGTTGAAAATCTTTCATCGTATTGTCCGTTTTTCTTGTATGAACTAAAAATAAGCGACCTAAAAAAATGCCGCTCATAGAGCGGCACTTTTTCTTACTAACATCAACTATAAACCATTAGAAGTTATAACGCGCTGAAAGCGCGTAGCGAGCCTCTAATATGTCGATGTATCTTACTTGGTTCTCAGTGCGACCATAGGTTTTCTTATCTTCAGCCAACACGTTAGTGCCTTCAAATGATACGGTTAAATCATCAGTAACCTTGTAACCTACGTTAAAGTCAACTTGGCCATAATCATCTGTAAACTCCGGCTCACCACCACCAACGTTTGCGTTATTCAGGAACTTGTCGCGCCAGTTGTACGCAATACGTGCTTGCCATTGGTCGTTCTCGAAGATACCAATCAGGTTAGCTGAATCACTCAGACCAGTCAGCGCGAATTGAGTAGCAGAGCCTGGTTCTGCATAGAGGTCGTAGCTAATACTACCATTAACAACAGTGTAGTTAGCTTGAATACCGAAACCGCTATCACCGAAGAAGTGCTGACCTGCGAACTCCCAACCATTCAACACAGCGTCTTTAGAGTTTGTAGGCATAGAGGTGATATTTGTAACACCTGGGTCACCCGCTACAGCCACGATATCTACACCGTCCTTAAACTCCAGGTAATCAGCCTCAGTTTGCGTAGGAACGCCTCCGATACCACATAAATTAACTCCTGGGGCATTGACACAGCCATTAGCGGTACTGTTCATCCTGGCAACCATTTCGAACAGGGTTCGCTCATTGATTGGGATGCCGGCGGTTGTCAATGCAGCCGCAGCTGCGCGCGCACGCGGACCATTACTTGGATCCAATGTGCCAGCGTAAGTAACGTTACTCTCTTCTGTACCAATGAAGTTAGGTACACGCTTATCGAAGAAACCAATAGACACATAGTCGGTATCGTTGAAGTAATATTCAACCGAGAAATCTATGTTGTTAGATTCAATTGGCTTTAACTTAACGTTACCGTCGGTGCTAGTACCCAGCGAACCACCAGCCAACAGTGGGCCGCCTCTTGGTGCGTTACCGGCGGCGCCCATCTGTAGATCATTGTAACTTGCGCGAGAGATGGTTTTACTGCTGGATGCGCGTGCAATCAGGTCCTCACGAATATGGAAGGATAAATCCAAATTAGGCAACACATTAGTGTAATCGTATTTGCTAACAGTGTAAGGAAGCGCGCCGGCTGCACCAATAGCTTCATTATTGAAGTCTCTATCGGATGTCCAAGTGATCTTTCTTGGAGAAACACGTGAGTAAGACTCTACATCAGTGGTTTCATAACGAAGGCCCGCAGAGACATCCACCTGCATACCGCCCAAGTCGCCACTCAAGTTAGCTTCAACATAGGCGGCCTGGATATCCTCAACAATCTTGCGGTCAGTACTGTCAACCGGGTTAGCGGCGTAAGGAACTTTACCCGGCGAATCAGCAAACATTGCCTCAGCCACGGCATTAAAGTTAGTAACGCGCACACCGGTGATGTTTGATGTAGCTTTGTCACCGTTATTGCCTGCCCGAGCAAACAAATCTTTTGCCCCAGATGACAAGTTAGAGTTATATCCATCGAAATAATCGTTGAAGTTAATTAACTCAAATAAATCAGGGTCAATATCACCTGGCGCTGCGACGCTCCAGCCGCCTCTCATTGTGGCATTCCCAATGTCGGATTGCTTTTGAATCGATTCAGTTTGCAATGAACTCAGGCCAAAGTTAATAGAGCCTGAATCGGAGAACTCGTACTTACCAGAAACCCTGGCTTCTTCAACATCTTGCCATGCACGAGCATTTACCAATTGGCTGATAGTGGAGCCCACATCGCTCTTCTTGATGCTACCGTTTTGCACAACACTTGCAATGAGAGGTAGATCACCGCTCATATCCAAACCTTGAGCCAACAAGGTGTTTACGCCGATGCCCAGCGTAACGTTTGAGCCTGGTGCAGCAAAAGGGGTTGCGCTTGATTCAGCCTTGTGAACATCGAGCGCAAAGCTCAACTCATCAGTAGCTTGATAAGCCAGATTAAAACCCACGTCATCCAATTTGTTCTCAGCTGAACGTAGCGAGTTTTTCAACGCAATATCGCGAGGAGAACCATTTGGATTCGCCTGCCACACATAAAGCGGTGATTTGCTAATTGAGCTATCATCCCACTGCACGGCATTCGTTGGCCATGCACCATCAGAGAACCATAAAGAATAAATCGCCTGTTGCGATTGGGTTTTGGTTTTCACACTAAGCACATCAAGTGTTGCGGTAATGCTATCAGTAGGCTGGAACTGCAATGTCAACAAGGCGTTGTCGCGCTCTCGTGTTGTATCAGTGTGAAAGAAATTTGCTTCCTGAAGACGTGTAGCCAAATCACCTGTTCCAGGTACGTTTGGAGTAGCCTTTGTCGGCTCGTTAACGATAACAGCGCCCGGAGTGTAACCGCTGTTGAATATATCACCGCCGGAATAACGTTGTAACTTATCACCCCAACCGCTGTTAGCATAACCCGAGCGCCCGCTGTCACGCTCTTGGTGAGTAAGTGATAATGATGCACCAAACATCTCATCAGACCAGCTAACGAAGCCAGACAGCTCCGGAGTTACATCATCACCAATGTCGTTAGACTGGTCTGCTAACGCTTTTCCGCCGATTGACGCTTTAAAACCGTCGTAATCAAATGGTTTGGCGGTTGAAAGGTTCACCGTTGCACCAATACCACCTGTAGGAACACTTGCCTTACCGGTTTTATAAACTTGCACACCTGAAACAGATTCAGCGGCAATGTTGCTCATATCGAATGAACGGGTGCTATCAACGCCGCCACCTTCACCGATTGAAGCTGACGCCAATTGACGACCATTCAGGGTAACCAAGTTGTATGACGGACCAAATCCACGAGAAGTGAGCTTAGCGCCTTCACCATCAGTACGATCAATGGAGATACCGGTGATACGTTGTAACGATTCAGCCAAGTTTGAATCTGGCATTTTACCGATATCCTCTGAGGATATAGCATCAACAACGCCCGCTGAGTTACGTTTGACATCCACAGAACGAGTCAAAGAACCGCGAATACCGGTAACCATGACCTCTTCTACAGAATCATCTTGAGCGTAAGCCATACCACTAAAGCCGCCTGCCACAACTGCAGAGGCAATTGCGGTGGTCAGCACTTTTTTCTTAAAGCTTGTTGTTTTGTACATGGAGCTCTCCTTTATTATCGACAGGAATTATGTTTTTCCGGTACACATATGTTTGAACCGCTGCCTGGGCAGGCCTAGGTTCAAACATTTTCGCTTTCAGAATGAAGGCGAATTCTTTAGCGTTCTAATTATCTTTTTCTGGGCTTAACTCTAGAACGTATTTTCAAATATAAAAGTTATTGAACATCTTTTTACATATAAACAGTGTAAAAAGATTTTTTGGCAGATGAAGCTGCAAATGCATCGCCCCAAGTTGCGCACAAAACTACTACTATGTGACAGCGCTGTCAAATACTTGGGAGAGGTTTCACACATAAATTTAGGAAAGGAAAGCTACCGCGATCTTATAGTCAAAATGACACAAAAATCATCGAATATCATTGATATACACTAAAGTTGCCAATCTACCGGCAACTTGTTGTTGCGCTGCAGGTATTGATTAGCAGCAGAGAAGTGACCGCATCCGATAAACCCGCGATGCGCAGAGAGTGGTGATGGATGAGGAGCCCTAAGCACTAAATGCTTATGAGTATCGATAAAGGCGGCTTTCTTCTGTGCATAGCTACCCCACAGGAGAAAAACCACATCTTGGCACTTCTCATTGACCAACCGGATGACTTTATCAGTAAACGTTTCCCAGCCTTGCCCTTGGTGGGATCCTGCCCTAGCCTGCTCTACCGTCAGAGTTGTATTGAGCAAAAGAACGCCCTGATTGGCCCAAGCCTGAAGACAGCCATGGATCGGAATATTAAACCCCAGATCACGTCGCAGCTCTTTGAACATGTTCTGCAGCGATGGCGGTGGCTGGATGCCTGGTTGCACTGAAAAACATAATCCATGAGCCTGACCGGCGCCGTGGTAGGGATCTTGCCCCAAAATCACAACTTTTACCTGCTCAAGTGGCGTGGAGTTAAACGCGTTAAAGATATTTTTAGATTCGGGGTATATTATTTTTCCCGCTTGCTTTTGCAGCAATAAGAATTGCTTCAACTGCTGCATGTACGGCTGCTCAAACTCTCCGGCAAGATGCTCAAGCCAGCTCGAATGAAGATCGATTTTCTTGTCACGTGCCGCCATTATTTTCCACCTAGTAAAGAAAAAGCCCAGCTAAAGAGCTGGGCTTTTTACAAGAATTACAATTAAAAGTAAAACTTAGAGCTTTGCAGCATGTTCTGCCAAGTATTTGGCAACGCCAGCTGGCGAGGCGTCCATACCTGCATCACCTTCTTTCCAGCCAGCAGGGCACACTTCGCCGTGTTGCTCGTGGAAAATTAAGGCATCAACAGTACGGATAGTATCGTCAATATTACGGCCGATTGGCAGGTCGTTAACGATTTGTGAACGCACAACACCTGCTTCGTCGATGATGAAGGTGCCACGGAAAGCAACACCGTCAGCTGATTCCACATCATATGCCTTGGCAATTGAGTGAGTGATGTCAGCAACCAGAGTGTAACGAACCGGGCCGATGCCACCGTCATTCACTGGGGTGTTGCGCCATGCGTTGTGGGTGAATTGAGAGTCGATAGAAACACCAATCACTTCTACATTGCGCTTTTTGAACTCTTCTACGCGATGATCAAATGCCAACAGCTCTGATGGACATACAAAGGTGAAGTCCAATGGATAAAAGAACACAACTGCTTTTTTACCTTTGGTCGCCGCCGCGAAGTTGTAACCGTCCACGATTTCGCCATTAGCCAATACGGCTGCCGCAGTGAAATCCGGTGCTTTTTTACCTACTAATACGCCCATAACAATGCTCCTGATAATTGATAGGTTAACTGGTGAGACAAATACCCGCTTCAGCGGCCACGAGCTTATTCGATTTGTATGAATAATTTATGGCCAGTTATTGATCGGCTGATATTTATCGATAGTGCGTCGCTATCATACACAGGCATGAGAGGGTGTCATATTGATTTTGTATATGGTACCGCCAAAACTGCGGCTATGAAGAATTTGCTGGCACAATATTCATCAACCAATGTCTCAGTTATAAGTGAGAATCTAAATTCCTGCCAAACGAGATAATTTCCCATAATTTATTGACACAAATTCTCATTAGCATTAGAGTTTATTTGTACGCGATTTGATCGCACCTTAAGTAACAATCCCGGAAAAGTTCTATGTACGTCTGCATTTGCAAAGGTATTACTGATCGCCAAATAAAAGCAGCGATAGATGATGGCGCCAACTCGCTAGGACAATTGCGTAAAGCCTTGGGCGTTGCCAGCCAGTGCGGTAAATGTTCGGTAATGACACGCGAATTACTTGATGAAGCACTAAACGACACCCCAACGATTAATGGTTTCCCGCAGTTCTATGTGGTTGCCTAAACCATTGCATGAAAGTAAGCAGAATCTAAATCATTACCATTTTTAGTATATTTTCCTTTCCCATCAGATACTTAGCAAGCTCACACGCTTGACATAGCTGCCTTCGGCGACCAGACTCCCCTACTTGTTTTATCGCATCATTAAGGAGAACTCCATGAAAGGCGATCCGAAAGTCATAGCCGTATTAAACAAAGTACTAGGTAATGAATTGGTTGCAATCAACCAGTATTTCCTGCACTCGCGCATGTACAAAGATTGGGGGCTCAAAGAACTGGCCGACCACGAGTACCACGAATCCATTGATGAAATGAAGCACGCCGATGCCTTGGTTGAGCGCATCCTGTTTCTTGAGGGTCTACCCAACTTACAAGACTTGGGCAAATTACACATTGGTGAAGACACCCTGGAAATGCTCAAGTCCGATTTAAAACTTGAACTAAAAGCGATTCCCGATTTGCGCGATGGCATTATTGTCTGCGAAGGTGTACGCGACTTTGTCAGCCGCGATTTACTAAAAAGTATTCTTGAATCTGAAGAAGAACATGTGGATTGGCTGGAGACACAACTCTCGCTGATCGATAAAGTCGGTATCCAAAATTACTTGCAAACTAAGATGGCTTCCCAGTCATAAATAATTTTGTATCAAAAAATAAAAAGGAGCTGCGTGCTCCTTTTTTATTGCTCCTGATTTATTGCACCTAGTTTATTGCCATTTATTCATGGCACAAGATGATCAAATTACATATTGATCCAACCATTGAGCGCGCGCAGCTTAAACACTGCATTACCGTGTTTTAGGATTACACCATCCACGAAAATTTCCTGCACAATAAACTGCCCTGTGCCGATAATATTGCCCACGCCCGACGTCTGGTTATTGATCACGACGCTGCTAACACCATTGGCGAGGTAGTTGTGCCGTGCATAGGAAATAGTGGGAATCTGCTGCCGCATATTCCAGGGCAACGCATTAAAATCAGGAATATTTTTGATGCTATCAAAGGTGCGCGGTGGCGCCTGTTCCTGAAGTGATGCAGTTGCAACAGTCTCATCACCTGCAGGGTTAAAAGGATCAACAATCGTTTCCGAGGCTGCCGTCGTTGCCGCCTCCGCGGCATAAAGCTCGTTGACACCAGCATCAGTTGCCACAGCGGGCTCGGTATCTTTTGCAGCATAGAGTTGCTTAACATCGGCATTCGGAGTTGCAACTTCAGGAGCCGTTTCTACAACAGGAATTGCAGTTGTGGCAGATGCAGTAGCTGGTTCAGCAGACGGTGCTGTTTGAACAACAACAGGATTGGTGGATACGACTGCAGGGGATTGTTGCGAAGGAGCAGAATTTGTTGTCGCTAATTGTGCTACTGGCTTCTGACGCAGCAGTACAACCAGCGTAATAATCATCGCAATCAACACCAGAGCCACACCCATTGCCAACCACAAGGTTTGACGCGTATTTGGGGCAGTATTAAATTCCTGCGGACGATGCAGGGTATTAAGATCCGGCACTGCGTTTTGATTTTTGCGCTCGTGTTCTGCGCGATTCAGGGCATCCAATATTAATGACATACCACTACAGCCCTTGTGTTTCTGCAGGAGCAATTAATTTTTGCTCATCCAATTCTACCAGAGGTTTATCTACCCCTAGCTCTTCATTTAATCGACGCAGTGTCTGAGCATTGATGACACCATCAGGAAGAATATTGTGCGTCGATTGAAAAAGTTCTACACGTTTTTGTAACCGTTCAGTAAAAAACTGGCGCGTCAGCGGTGCCGGCTGCTGATCAATACTTGCAAACTGTTCCGCCACCCAAGTCACCAGATCGCTTTTATCGCCCATCTGCAAACTACCTTCAAAACCCTTTGGCCGCGACCAAACATACAACAAATCACCATTCCACACATTGGCAATCTCATTCCATGGCACAATTTTTTGCGCTTCATTTGCCATCAACAGTGCATGGTTTTCACTCAAGCCAATCATCAAAGCGTAAACCCATTTTTTATCCGGGGTCGCAAGCGTTATCAACCCGGGGCGATTGATGTCTTTTAATTCATCCCAGGAGTTGATGTGGATTTTTTCGCACACATATTCTGCTTCGGTAACGACCAAACATGGATTTTTTTTATCGCCTGCGGTAATTCCCACATGGCTAAACAACGCCAATTGCGCTGCAACCAAATCCCGGGTAGCCATAGCAAACACTGCTGGTGTTGGCGATGATTTTGGTTGGCTGCGCAATTCGCTCAGCGAGCCGGAAGCCAACTGCCGCGCTGCACTTGATTGAGCAACCGCAGACGAGCTTTGTGCTAAAAGCTGACTGCTTGCTGTCTGTGCAATTGCAGGTGCAACCGGCAGGGGCGCTTCGTCCGGAACCAGAAACCAAACCGCCACCATAATACCGATCAACGCCACCACAAATAACGCATGCCATGATGTGCGAGTCGTCGCCAGTTTTTCTTCTTCCAGCGTAGTAGTACCGGCAACTTCTTTCACGGCTGCTGCAAAAATCTGCTTATCGATGTGGTGATGATTTTGTGCATAGGCCCCCAGCAGCAATCGCTCACTGATCACATTAATCAAACGCGGAACACCACCGCTGAATGCGTGGATTTTTTTCAGCATCGCATCGTTAAATGGTCGTTGGTGATCTGGTAAGCCAGCAATTTTTAAGCGATGGGCGATATAGGCTTTGGTTTCCGGGAGGCTTAAGGCTTCAAGATGAAAACGTGCAGTAATTCGCTGGGATAATTGCCGCAGTGTCGGGCGCGCCAATAATTTTTTTAATTCTGGCTGGCCAACCAACATAATCTGCAATAATTTTTCAGTGGTCGTTTCAAGATTGGTCAGCAACCGGATTTGCTCCAGCACCGGCACTTTTAATAATTGCGCTTCATCGATTAATAAAACCGTTTTGCGCCCTTTGCGATGGTTATACAGCAGGAATTGGTTGAGCGCATCGGTCAAATTTTTCACCGTCAACTCATCGGCGATATAACCTACACCCAACTCATCGCAAATTGTTGAGAGCAATTCCGGCGCGCTACCCATCGGGTTGAGGATGATCGCCATATCGGTGTTAGGCGGCAACTGTTCCAGCAAGCAGCGAATGATAGTCGTCTTCCCCGTCCCCACCTCGCCAGTGAGCATCACAAAACCGCCGTTCTGGATGCCATATAAAAGATGCGCCAAGGCCTCCCGATGCTGCTCACTCATAAAGAGGTAGCGCGGGTTCACAGCGATGGAAAAGGCGGGTTCTTTGAGCCCGAAAAAATCGTGATACATAGGCCTATTGATACAAAGTTATTATGGGTGCCGCATTAGAGCGGAGCTGAATCATAGCAGGCCTAAGATTCGGCTGTTACCTTCTTGTTCCCTTAAAGCCCTTGGAAAGTGGAGAGCAGCAACAAAAACAGTCCCCCAAACCGCTATTAGGTCACAGCTCGATTGCCCGAAAAGCACCAAATTGATACCATTGCCGCCTTTTTAAGCAGGCACCCTCCAGCCTCACCCCTCTCCCTTCTTTATTGTTTGATTTCCTTACACAGAGAGTTTCTATGTCAGTTGATTTTCGTTCAGCTCCGCTATCCGCTTTGGCCAATCACGACGAGTTTGTACAACGTCACATCGGCCCGGATGCCCAACAAACTGCCGCTATGCTGGCAACCCTGGGCGTCAGCTCAGTCAAGGAGCTGATCGACAAAACCGTACCGGACAATATCCGCCTGAAAAACGAACTGAATCTGGGCGATGCCGTGACCGAAGCTGATGCCTTAGCGCAACTAAAGGCTATCGCCAGCAAAAACAAGATCTTCAAGAACTACATAGGAATGGGCTATCACGATACCCATGTGCCGCTCGTGGTTCTGCGCAACGTATTGGAAAATCCAGGTTGGTACACAGCTTACACCCCCTACCAGCCAGAAATTGCCCAAGGTCGTTTGGAAGCCTTGCTCAACTACCAGCAAATGATCATCGACCTGACCGGGATGGAAATGGCCAACGCCTCGGTGTTGGACGAAGGTACCGCTGCCGCCGAAGCCATGGCGATGTGTAAACGCCAAAACAAAAAAAGCCGCTCCGACGTGTTTTTTGTGGATGCCGACACCCACCCGCAAACCATCGCTGTAGTTAAAACCCGCGCCGAACATTTTGGCTTTGAAGTCTTTGTTGCCAAGGCAGATGAACTGGCCAATGGTGACTACTTCGGTGCCCTGCTCTCCTACCCCGGCTCCAGCGGTCAGGTGCGCGATTTAACCGCATTGATTGAAACCGCCCACAATAACAATGCATTGGTGACGGTGGCATCGGATTTGATGGCGCTCATGCTGCTCAAATCACCCGGCGCCATGGGCGCAGACGTCGTCGTCGGCACCAGCCAACGCTTCGGTGTACCCATGGGCTTTGGCGGTCCACACGCCGGTTTCTTTGCCTTCCGCGACGCCTACAAACGCTCTGCTCCCGGCCGTATCATTGGTGTTTCTATTGATACGCGCGGTAAACAAGCATTGCGCATGGCGATGCAAACCCGCGAGCAACATATCCGCCGCGAAAAAGCCAACTCCAACATTTGCACGTCGCAAGTATTGTTGGCAGTGATGAGTGTGTTCTACGCGATTTATCACGGCCCCGATGGTTTAAAGCGTATCGCCAACCGCATTCACCGCTTGACCGCGATTGCCGCCGCGGCATTAAAAGCCAAAGGTTTTGGCATTACCAACGGCCAGTTCTTCGACACTATCACCGTCAACGTTGGTGACAACCAAAAAGCAATTTACCAAGTCGCATTAGGCGCTGAAATTAATTTGCGTTTAGTAGGTAGCGACTCGTTGGGTATCAGCCTGAATGAAACGACGTCTGCTGCCGACCTGGAAGCTTTACTCGCTGTGTTTGGCGTAACCGGAATTGAACTGACGTCATTCGACGAACAAGTGCTCGCTGGAAAAAATATTACCGCCAACAACGCAATCCCCGCCGATTTGGTGCGCAGCGAGGCGGTTTTGTCGCATCCGATATTCAATACCTATCACAGCGAAACTGAAATGCTGCGCTATTTAAAGCGCCTGGAATCAAGAGATATCGCGCTTAATAACGCGATGATTCCACTCGGCTCCTGCACCATGAAATTAAATGCAACTGCCGAAATGATTCCCGTCACCTGGCCGGAATTTGGCAAGTTGCACCCCTTCGCACCCATCGATCAAGCCGAAGGTTACAAAGCATTATTTGAAGAACTGCAAGAAATGCTCAAAGCCTGTACTGGCTACGATGCTATCAGCTTGCAACCCAACGCCGGTTCACAAGGTGAATACGCAGGCCTCGTGGCGATCAAAAAATATTTTGAAAGCAAAGGCGAAACCCAGCGCGATATTTGTTTGATTCCTGCATCCGCTCACGGCACCAATCCCGCGTCAGCGCAAATGGTGAGCTATAAAGTAGTAGTGGTTGCCTGCGATAACAAAGGCAATGTCGATCTAGCGGACCTCGCTGAGAAAATCGCCACTTACAATAATCAAATCGCCTGCATCATGGTGACCTACCCATCCACGCACGGCGTGTTTGAAGAAGGTATTACCCAACTGTGCGATATGGTGCATGCAGTCGGCGGCCAGGTATATATCGACGGTGCTAACATGAACGCACTTGTAGGCGTTGCTGCACCCGGTAAATTCGGCGGCGATGTATCGCATTTGAATTTGCATAAAACTTTCTGCATTCCTCACGGCGGCGGCGGCCCGGGTATGGGGCCAATCGGTGTGGGCAAACATTTGGAGCCCTTCCTCGCTGCGCATCCGGTGCAAGCAGTTCCGGGCACCGATGTAAATAACGGCACTATTTCTGCTGCTCCTTGGGGCTCAGCGAGTATTCTTCCGATCAGCTGGATGTATATCAAAATGATGGGCGCAATTGGTATGCGCCAAGCGACTGAATTTGCGATGCTGAATGCAAACTATGTAGCGAAAAAATTGGAAGCCGCTTATCCGATTTTGTACAGAGGCACTAACGGTTTTGTTGCGCACGAATGCTTATTGGATTTGCGCCCATTAAAAGAAGCCAGTGGCATCAGCGAAGAAGATATCGCCAAACGTTTGATGGATTTTGGTTTCCACGCCCCAACCATGTCGTTCCCGGTTGCGGGTACATTGATGATCGAACCGACTGAATCCGAATCCAAAATCGAATTGGATAAATTCATTGAGGCAATGCTGATTATTCGTAACGAGATCGAGCAAGTGATCAAAGGTGAAATTTCCGCAGAAGCCAGCGCGCTACACAATGCTCCGCATACCCAAGACGATATATTGGAAGAAAATTGGACACGCGCTTACTCGCGTGAAGTGGCAGGCCGCCCTGCTCCCTGGTTGAAAAGCCACAAGGTATGGCCAACGGTAAACCGCATCGACAACGTCTATGGAGATCGCAACTTGGTGTGCTCATGCCCGAGTATTGCAAGTTACATCGAGTAGTTTTTTTATGTAGGGAGCAAGGGCGCGATTTATTGCGCCCTTGCTATTTTTAGCGTCCTTTTTATCTACTTTGCCCGCTCACGGTTAATAACGCATCCATTTTTTTCAAATGCACAATTAACGGCAATGAAGGAAGGCTGAGCACAGAAAAATACTGCTCAGCCATTGGAGCTATGCCGCAATTTCCCGGCAAGTGCATTTGCTGTTCGATTATATAATACATGCGCGGCAGAAAAATAAATTGTAACCACTGCGGAAAGGTCATGGTGTCTATGGCAAAGGGCTGCTCGCTCATCAAGGCTTCGTCAGAAATCATTTCATCATCCCAGAGCTGCAATTCGCGCAACTCTTTTTCGATATCGATTAAGACTTCAGCAACGGCGACGTGGATATTGTTCATATTGTTATTTATGGATGATTTGGGTAAACGGCGGCAGCGAATTTAAAATCGCTTTGCCGTAACGTTTGGTAATAATCCGGCGATCTAGCAAACTGATTTTCCCCGTATCGGTTTCAGTGCGCAGCAAACGGCCGCAGGCCTGGATTAATTTCAGCGACGCATCGGGCACTGTTATTTCCATAAAAGCATTGCCGCCACGCGCTTCAATCCATTCCGATAGCGCCGCCTCAATCGGGTCATCCGGCACGGCAAAAGGCAATTTGGCAATAATCACGTGCGTGCAATATTTGCCGGGCAAATCCACGCCCTCCGCAAAGCTTGCCAAACCAAACAACACACTGCCCTGCCCGTCATCAATCCGCTTCTTGTGTTGCACCAACATTTCCTGCTTGGAATTATCGCCCTGCAATAAAATAATTTCGCGCAATTCTTCCGGCATATCTTCAAATACATCGAGCATTTGTTTGCGCGATGAAAACAGCACCAGCGTACCCGCATCCTGATCAATTAAATTCGGCAAGTCATCGATAATCGCGAGGGTATGTACATCGGCATTGGTTGCTTCGACGGTTGCAGCGGGAATTTCCAAGGTTGCCTGTTGGAAATTAAACGGGCTGGGCACTACTTGATAGTGCGCGTCATTGGGTGTGCCTGCACGCATTTGAAAACGGTGAAAATTTCCCAGCGCGGTTAAGGTCGCAGAAGTAATTACTACACCGCAGGCTTTTTCCCACAAGCTGTATTCAAGCGTTTTGGCAGCGACTATAGGGCTGGAGCAGACTTCCAGATCCATATTGCCGCTGCTATCGACAGGCGTTAACCAACGTGCTTTAGGTACGGATGTTGCTGTATCCGGTGTAGCAAAACTCGCCCACAAATCGCGGTTGGCGTCGGCGCGCGCTTGCCAGGCACCGAGAATGGGATAGTGGTTTTCCAAATCAATTTTTGGCACCGGGCAATGCGCATCTTCCATTGCCTGATTTAATTCATCGCACATTTTTTTGAGCAGTTCACTCAAACGATCAAAACCTTTATATAACTCCACGCAGGGAATTAATAAATCCTGCGGCACCACACCATTATTAAAACGATAATGGGATTGGCGATCATCAAACGCGATTGACTGGGCAAGCTGCTCAAAGATGGGATACAACTGATCAAGCCGCTGCTTGCAATCAATCAATGCAGCAGGAAGTTGCTCACCGTAGCGATCAACATTACCGGCACCGCTGATAACACCCAGCATCGCTCCTAAAGCCTTATTGCACTGATCCAACCATTTGCTGGTGGAGATCATGCGGCTGTGATGCGCAAAGTGATTGAGCGCTTTTTGTGGAAGATGATGGCCTTCATCGAAGACATAAATCGTATCCTCCGGTGCGGGCAAAATCGCACCACCGCCGAGCGCTAAATCGGCGAGCACCAAATCGTGATTGGTAACGATGCAATCGACCGAATGCATAG
>NZ_JBRFPI010000026.1:0-21737 GCF_053579595.1 Cellvibrio sp. | reverse complement strand
GCTGCAAACAGCGTTGGTTTTCAGGACGCATTAACAGCCTCTGGTAGCTATGACTATAAAGTCATCAGCTACACCGACAGCATTCCATCGGCACCGACTGCACCTCTGACCCTGACCTATGACAATCTGGCTTCTTCCTCTGCCTCGTCGGTGTCGTCGGCTGTGAGCTCGTCAGTAGTCAGCACGAGTGCGTCCAGCCGCAGCTCGGGCAGTTCGAGCAGTGTTCCCTATTTGGGTGATGCAACCCGCGGTCAAAATCTGTGGACACAGCGCGGTTGCGTGGGTTGTCATGGGGTTGATGGAGTGAAATTTGCGGACGGTAGCTTTGCGATTCCGGTTAATCCTAACCGTGCTCACTACTCGCAGATTAAGGGTGAAAACCTCAGTCTGCGCAACTACATCGCTAAGTACATGCCAGAAACGAACCCCGGTTCCTGTACTGGTCAATGCGCGGCAGATTTGGAAGCCTTTATCTTCACCTGGCGTAAACCTGCCGATGGTATTCCCGATAACCCAGCAACCGCATTCTCTTGCCCGAATACCACTACCGCACCTGGCCAGCGCGCTTTGCGTTTATTGACTCGCGCGGAATACCAGCGTTCAGTGGGTGATTTGGTTAATTATCAGGACGATGTGATTTCACGCCTGCCAGACGATGCCATCGCTGGTTCGTTCCTCAACAACAATGGTTTGCTGGTCGATACCGCCCGCTACTCAACCTACCTCTCAACTGCTGAGCGTATCGCTGACTCGGTTGCTACTCGCTGGAGTTCAGTGCTGGCCTGTACACCTAGCACGGCCTGCGCCGATAAGTTGGTCAGTGATTTGGCCCCCCGTATTTTCCGTCGTCCGCTGACCACGGCAGAGCAAACCAGCTATCAAGGTTTGGCGCGTGGCACCACTGGCGGCCGTACGGTGACCGAGGGTATGAAGATTGCGTTGGCCACCATGTTGTCAGCGCCACAATTCCTGTACCGCTCGGAGTTGGGTGAATTAAGTGGTGGTAACCTCTACAAGCTCAATGGCTACGAGATGGCAACCTACCTGAGCTACACCTTCACTGGTACTACACCTTCTGTGGACTTAATGGCTGCGGCTGCCCGAGGTGACTTGAATACTGCCGCAGGGATACGCCAACAGGCTGCTACGTTGATGAACTCGGCAACCACCAAAGTACTGATGGGTGATTTCATCAACCGCTGGTTGGGCACCGAAAAGCTGGCTACCCAGAATAAAGTCGGCGTTGCTAACTTTGCCGTTCTGGCGGGTGATATGCAGAAAGAGTTGGGTAAAAACTTTGCCTACGCAGTGCTTGAATCATCCACTACCTTTGCCACGGTGTACAACCCAACCTTCACGCACGTAAACCAACGTCTGGCGACTCACTATGGCCTGACTTACAGCGCTACCGGTGCTGATACAGACGGATTTATTCGCGCAAACACCAGCGATCGCGGCGGTATCTTGACCTCGGGCGCCTTTATGTCGCGTTATGCAAGAGACAATGATGCCAACTTGATCACTCGTGCAGTTGCTGTGCGCCGTAAATTGATGTGTCAGGACATTCCTGAGCCGCCATCGGGTGTTTCGTTGGATCGTGAAGCGTTGGCACAGAAACATGCTGCCTTCTTCAACGATCCAAAAACCACCGAGCGGATGATTGCGGACAAAATCACTGAGCCAACGACTTGCTCCAATTGTCACCTGGAAATCATCAATCCACTGGGTGGCGGCATGGAAAACTTCGATGCTGCCGGCCGCATCCGTACCACCGATCTGCGTGGCAATGCAATCGATACAGTGGCGACTTTCTTCTCACCCTATCAGCAACTGCAGTTCACTAATGATCCGGATCGCGTGATTCACCAGCCTGAAATTACTTTCAACGGCGCAAAAGATCTCGCGCGTACGATTGTCGAGCATCCGCTGGTGTCCCAGCAGGCCAAAACCTGTCTGGCAACCCAGTTTGTGAGTTACAGCAGCGGTGTTAGCTCTTACTTCCTGATCGACAGAGATGAGAGCCGTGAAGTGCCGTTCGAGATGTCACCCGGTGAGCACAACGCCTATCGCTGCAATATCGAAAAGTTGACCAATGTGCTGAACAGCAATGGTCCGCGCGCAATGTTGCAGGAAATCCCCGCGTTGGATTCTGTGATTTACCGGCAGGAGTGGGCGCGCTAAGGCGCGCTCCATTCTCCCTGTTAACGAATTGGAGTCAAAAAAATGAGTTATAAAGATTGCTTCGATCAAGAGCGCCGGAACTTCCTGCGTGTTGTGCAACGTTCGGGTATCGCCATGGGTGCGATACAGGCGTCCAGTTTACTTGCGGGTGTAATGATGGCTCGGGTAGCAGAAGCGCAAACTGGCTCGCCCAATAAATCCGTTACCGTATTTATGCCGGGTGGTTGTACTCCCGCAAAGTATTTCCCGACGGGCACTACATTGCCAACCCAGTCCACTCCCTTGCAGAGTCATTTCTCGGCAGGCCGTGTCGCCTTGCTAAAAAATGCCACCATGATGAATGGCGGTCACGGCGTTATGTTCAACCGCTTTAATGACCCTAACCCTTGGGGTAAACAAAGCTTCGACGTAAACCTCGGCAAGGTGCTGAGTGCCAACTCTAATGCCCCGGTGAAGTGGTTGAACCTGGGTACCACAGCAGTATCTGAATTGTCGCGTGACAATGCCGGTATTCCGACGATCACCAGTCCTCAAGCCGCGTTGGATATTTTGTTCGCGGGTGGTGGTGGCGGTGGTGGCGGAACTGTTGCACCGCGCAAATCCATGGTGGATTTCCATTATGCAGCGGTCAATGATCTGAAAGCCAAGTTGGGTCAACACGAGAAACAAAAGCTGGATAGTCACTTCAATGCGATCAGTGAAATAGAAGCATCTATTGCGGCGACTAATCCGGGCGGTACTTGTTCTGCTCCTCCCAACACGACCGCAGTAGGTTTTGACGCAACTTCAAAGCTAATGACCGATATCGCTGTGTTGGCATTGGAGTGCAGTTTGTCCTCGTCGGTATCTTTGGCGTTTGGTACTGACGAGCACACTCATGTACTCGATGGTGCCATGATCACCGATACCACCGGCGCTTACCGTCCGCGTCCATCACATGATTCTCATCATAATCAGGGTAACCCAAATTACGCCGGTTATTATGATCAGGATGTGCGTTACTACATGTCGCTTACAGCTCAGCTATTGGATAAATTGCAGGCCAAAAATTTGCTGGCTTCTACCATCGTTACTCAAGTGTCTGACATGGGTAACGTTGATGCTCACAGTGGGCAAAATTGCCCAATGTTAGTGGCTGGGGGTGGTGTGCGCGGTGGAGTGATTGACGTAGGTGGTTTGAGCCAGGTTGCTCTGTTCCAGACTGTTGGTTTGGCACTCAAGGCAAATCAGGGGGCAAATGGAGCGTTGTTTAGGAACTGGGGCGCTAGCACCATTTCCGGACTTTTTTAACCGCTAACTGCTAGATAACTGATGCATCACAAAGGATTTCTGATCAATAACAGGGAAGTTGTTTTTAAGCCGGTGTTGCTGTGCCTTTGGCGCATAAGCAAGCCGGTTTTTTTGTTGCCTGTTTTTTGGTAGTTAAATTGGTGATTCTTTCGCTTTTGCAGACCCATAAATAAGTAGGGGCCGCAAAAGCGGCCCCGTACAGATACTATCCTTAAGTAGAAGTAGTCAATTTGCGTCGATGTTCCTTTCGAATCCCTGACCGCCTTTCCTCCTGCGCTAGTGCAATCCTTTGATGTCATCCGACATCGCTTCCCTAACAGGTGGGCGCATCCATTGACCTTGCCTGGCCAGCACACATCATTGTCTACTTCCTTGGTGAGGCCATTATGATGCTGTAGCGTGTGTGAGAATAGTCGCTAAAGTCGCTAGTTTTTGTGAGACATTGACTACAACCTAGATCGCCTAGGTCTATGTAAGCGGTTACTTTATAACCTTATAGCAAGGAATATACTCGCGACCTGGTAATTTCATCCGGCTTTGGCGAGCGAAGGATTCCAGTAATTCATCAACCGGGTGCATGATTTCGTAATCTCCATGTAGCTCAAAGTGCCCGTGTTTTTCAATGGCCAGAATACCTTCCTCTTTTACATTGCCCGCTACAATTCCGGAAAATGCGCGCCGTAAATTGGCTGCCAGTTGGTTGACTGGCTGGTTTTTGTGTAACTCCAGATTGCGCATATTTTCATGGCTGGGAATAAATGTTTGTTGCAAGTCCGGGCTGATTTTTAATTGCCAGTTAAAGTAGTAGGCGTCGTCGCTGTGTTTGCGGAACTCACGTACTTTTCTGATGCCATCTTTCATTTCCTGTGCAACAGTAGCAGGATCATTAACGATAATTTTGTAGTGCGCTTGCGCCTCTGCACCGAGCGTGTCGCCGATAAATTTATCGATCCGTGCAAAATATTCAGCTGATGTTTCCGGGCCGGTAAAAATAAGCGGGAAAGGAATGTTTTTATTATCGGGATGCAACAGCAAACCAAGGATATAGAGAATTTCTTCTGCTGTACCTGCACCGCCGGGGAATACAATGATTCCATGACCAAGACGCACAAAGGCTTCGAGGCGCTTTTCAATATCAGGCATGATGGTGAGTTGGTTTACGATTGGATTGGGTGCTTCAGCAGCAATAATTCCCGGCTCAGTAATTCCGATGTATCGGCCAGTGGTGATGCGTTGTTTGGCGTGGCCAATGGTTGCGCCTTTCATTGGGCCCTTCATTGCGCCTGGTCCGCAGCCGGTGCAGATATCCAAACCGCGCAGGCCTAATTGATAGCCCACTTCTTTGGTGTAGTCATATTCAATTCGGTTGATTGAGTGACCGCCCCAGCAAACCACCAGATTGGGGTCAAGACCCGGTTTCATTAAATTGGCATTGCGCAACATGTGAAACACGGCATCGGTTATACCTTCAGATGTCCCCACATTAAATTTTGGATTGCGACTGAGTTCGTCATTGTTGTAAATGACATCGCGCAATACCGTAAATAAATGCTCGCTAATACCGCGAATCATTTTGCCATCGACAAACGCGTTGCCGGGTGCATTCTTCACTGCGAGTTTTATTCCGCGCTCTTCCTGTACGATGCTGATATCAAAATCTTTATAGCGCTCCAGCAGTTCTTTACCGTTATCCGTATCATTACCTGTATTGAGTACGGCAAGTGCACAACTGCGAAATAATTTGTACAGGCCGCTTTGGCTGGAATCCAATAATTTGGCGACTTCTACCTTGGAGAGAATATTCAGTTGGTCAATGGGGGCGATGATGGCGCTGACTGTTTCGTACTCGCCTGCTGTTTGCGCGATAGGTTGGTTATGATTCACGTTATTCATGGTATTCCTTAGCATCAAGGATGCAGTTGTTCCAATTAGCAGTTTCGATATGACGTTTTTGAGTCTATGAAGCAAGTGTAGTGTTATTTTGCTGGTTGTGCGTATCGGTGCGCTTGCCCAATTGAGTAATTGTCAGCAATATTACACATCAATAAAAATTCTGAACAAAAATTAAGCAAAACTTACGTAAACGAGAACCCTTATGGAATATTTACCTTGTGTTGAAAAGCTAAATCAGCCGCAGTTACCTGTTACTGCCAGCGTAATTTGGCTCCATGGTTTGGGAGCAGACGGCAATGATTTTGCACCTTTAGTGCCAGAGTTACGTTTACCTGAGGATTTATCGGTACGGTTTATTTTTCCGCATGCGCCACAAATTCCCGTCACGATTAATGCTGGATATATCATGCCTGCTTGGTACGATATTTTGGAGATGAATCTGGAACGTAAAGTGGATGAATCGCAATTAATCGCCAGTGCAGAAGCTGTGCAGCGTTTAGTGGAACGTGAAATTGAACGCGGTGTGGCGAGTGAAAAAATTATCCTGGTGGGATTTTCCCAAGGTGGGGCAGTTGCCTATCATGCGGGGTTGACCTATGAAAAATCACTGGCAGGGTTGTTGATTTTATCGAGCTATTTCGCCACTCACACCACCGCTAGTATTCACGCCGCAAATCAAAAGACGCCGATATTAATTCAGCATGGCATTCTTGACCCTGTTGTTAACGAGGTGTTAGGGCAGCGCGCCTATCGCTTTTTAAAAGATCGCGGTTGCAATGTGGGTTATGAATCCTATCCAATGGAGCACACCGTATGCATGGAGCAAGTTGAATCCATGTCGAAGTGGATTCAATCGGTGCTGCTAAAATAAAATGTTTAATTATTCGGTCAGGCATGCGGGGTCAAATTGGTATTCATCATTTAACCAGGCAATGATTTCTTGCGCGTATGGGTTGTTACCAAAGCGCTGATAAGTGGTCTGTAAAAGATATCGCTCTTGTTGAGAAAGTTTTTTCAACCCGAGATCTTGTAATTGATGGATATCTTGTTGCAATTGTTTCGCTAAAACATCGCCGCATAGATTGCTACAGATGTTAGTAAAGGCGGCATCTGCAGAGTAATTTTCTTTTTCACGGTAAGCCAAGGGTAAGCTGGCCAAGGGAATTTGCGAAAGCCAGGGTTGATTCATTGGGTTGACGGCATGCCCGGCTACTTTATCAGCTAATTGGCTGTGGCCCTGATCAAATGCGCGCAGCTGCAATAAGTTGGATTTCACTGCGCCGTCATTAACCGGGTAGTTATCCCACAAAAAGGGTTTGCGGCCAATTAACTCGGTTACGTGTGCGAGATGTTCAGCAGGGTAATTGGTTGAGCAGACTTTTTCCCCGGTCCAAAACATATCGATACTTTTATCCAGTTGCTGCGCGAAGGTTTGCCAGTAGTTCTCCGGCATTGAGCCAAATACGCGTTCCAGTACTGGATCAAAACTGTAATAAGTGGGGCAGAAAATAATTTTTTTGGCGTTGCTGGCCGCTGCTGCCTGATGGGCGATATCGATCTGGATCTGTGCGAGCCCGGGAATATCGCCGCGCATATCATCAAATAAAATGCACAGGATATCGGGCTCCAATTGATTAATCTGTTGGATGCGCAAGTCTAGTTGCGCGCGCTGGTTGCGCGTGTGGTCGAGATAAATTTCATGGGGGCTGAGGCCGATACCGAACTGCACATTAGCTGCGCGATAAATCTGGCGTAAATCAGCCAGTGATTTTTTAATCTCAACAGGCCAATCTATTTGCCAATGCCTACGTAAATTTTTGTCGTCTTTTGGTGCGTAGATATAAAAGCCGTACTCATTTAGTGCAAGAAATTGCGCGTAATTTTTTCGATCCTGCCAGCTCCAACTGCGGCCAAAAAATCCTTCAATGATGCCAAGAGATACTGTGTAGTTTTTATTCGTATGCATAAGTGGGATCTACAGACCGGGTGACTAATTGTGGTGGTGGGATTCTCTTGCTGAGCAGCAGTATTTTATGACGATCGAACGGGGCAATCGTTTTTGTAAAGACTGTGCCTTAATTGACACTCAAAACCCATCTGCCTATCATAGCGGCCTTTTTAAACAGTGCAATTCTCGCGGCAATTATGCTGTTTTTGTGCTGTTGCCACGCAACCGCTGCTGATTGTATTGACACGAATGTTCGGCGTATTCGCAGCTTATCAGTTTCGTTTGCGCTTAAAGGCTTAATTCTAGGATGGTAAGCATATAACTTTGAAACTGGTAGGAAGTTTATCCTTCACTACTTGTCGGAGTCGGGTCGGACTCAAACTAACAGAATAGAAATCAACCACTTGTTTAGGTATATCACCTACGCATTTTTGTTTGTGGAGTAGAAATGACTAACCCTGATGTGCGCCCTACCGATTTGCCCTCCTGGAAAAACCTTGCTGCCCATGCAGCCCAAATGAAGTCCCAACATCTGAAAGACTTGTTTGCCGCTGATGATAAACGTTTTGCCAAGTTCTCCCTGCAATTATCCCATCTGTTATTTGACTACTCCAAAAACTTAATTACTGATGAAACCAAAGCGGCACTGTTGGCATTGGCGAAAGAATCCAATGTAGAAAGCTGGCGCGGCAAGATGTTTGCTGCTGAGCACATCAACGCCACTGAAGACCGTGCGGTTATGCACGTTGCCCTGCGCGATAAATCCTCCAAGCCGATTGTGATCGACGGCGCTGACGCGCGTCCGGCAATTAATGCCGAGCTGGAGCGCATGCGCAAACTGAGCGAAAAACTGCGCTCGGGCGAGTGGATTGGTTTTACCGGCAAAACTATTACCGACATCGTCAGCATTGGTATCGGCGGTTCCAACCTAGGTCCGTTGATGGTGTGCGAGGCACTCAAGGATTACAGCGATAAACGCTTCAATATGCACTTTGCCTCTAATATCGACGGTGTGCAGATTGCTGATGTATTAGCTGGTCTGAACCCTGAAACTACCTTATTTGTCATTTCGTCCAAGACCTTTACCACCCAGGAAACCATGACTAACGCGCGCACCGCCGAGCAATGGTTTATGGCGGCTGCGGATAATAAAGCAGCAATCGCCAAGCACTTTGTTGCGGTATCGACTAATCGTAAGTTGGTAACTGCATTCGGTATTGCCGAAGAAAATATTTTTGATATGTGGGATTGGGTCGGTGGCCGTTTCTCACTCTGGTCGGCGATTGGTTTGCCGATCGTATTGTCGCTCGGTTACGAGCTGTTTGATGAGTTGCTGCAAGGCGCTTATGAGATGGATCAGCATTTCCAGACAGCGCCGCTGGCGGAAAATGCGCCGGTGATGCTGGCATTGGTGGGAATCTGGAACCGCAATTTCCTTGGTTATCCTGCTCATGCGCTGCTGCCCTATGATCAATGCCTTCACCGTTTCCCTGCCTATATGCAACAGGCTGAGATGGAGAGTAACGGTAAGTCTGTGAATTGGGCGGGCGAACAGATCAGTTATGGCAGTGTTCCGCTGGTATGGGGCGAAGTGGGTATCAATGGCCAGCATGCGTTCTACCAAATGTTGCATCAGGGTACCGATATTATCCCGGCCGATTTTATTGGCTCAATCGCCCCCACTGTTGCAGTGGAAGGGCATCACGATGCCTTGATGGCGAATTTCTTTGCGCAGACACAAGCCTTGATGCTGGGGATTGATGCGGATCAGGTGCGCCGCGAGTTGAGTGCAAAAGGGATGAGTGCTGCGCGTATTGAGGAGATTGTGGAACATAAGGTGCATCGCGGTAATCGCCCCACCAACACTTTTTTGCTGAATAAAGTCGATGCGCGCTCGCTGGGTGCCCTGATTGCGCTTTATGAGCACAAAATTTTTGTTCAAGGTATCATTTGGCGCATCCATTCATTTGATCAATGGGGCGTGGAGTTGGGTAAAGTGCTCGCTGCGGGGATTCAGCCTGAATTGGATCTGGCAAAAGAAACCAATCCAAAACACGATGCTTCAACGCGCAACTTGATCGATTTCTACAAGCGCGCCAAAGCCAATTAGGTAGTAGCTAGCCGAGAGATTCATAAGCAGAGCGTCGGGCAATGTATCCGACGCGATTGTGCGCAAATCAACCGATTTGCGCTAGATACAGCCCCAAGAGCAATGGTATTCCCATGACTGACGTATTAAGCACAGATCCAAGACTTGTTGAAATTACCGAGCGGATTATCGCCCGCAGCCGCGACAGCCGTGCCGCCTATCTTGCGCGTGTCAATAGATTCCGCACTAAAGGGCCTGCTCGTCACCATCTGGGGTGTGCCAATCTTGCCCATGGGTTTGCCGCGTGTAATAGCGCCGATAAAGAAGCGCTGGCCGAAGGTCAGGCCGCGAACCTCGGCGTAGTCTCTGCCTACAATGAAATGCTTTCTGCTCATGTGCCCTACGGAGAATATCTGGAGCCAATCAAGGCTGCTGCCAAAGAAATGGGTATGACCGCGCAAATGGCGGGTGGCGTACCGGCGATGTGCGACGGTGTAACTCAAGGCTTCCCTGGTATGGAGCTGTCACTCTTTAGCCGCGATGTGATCGCGATGAGTACTGCGATCGCGCTTTCTCACGATATGTTTGACGGTGCTATTTGTCTTGGTGTGTGCGACAAAATCGTCCCCGGTTTGATGATGGGCGCCCTGTCTTTTGGCCAGTTGCCGATTATTTTTATCCCTGCAGGCCCTATGACTCCCGGTCTTCCTAACGCTGAAAAAGCCAAAGCCCGCCAATTGTTTGCTGAGGGTAAAGTAGGGCGCAAAGAGCTGTTGGCGGCGGAGAGTGCGTCTTACCACAGCGCCGGTACTTGTACCTTCTACGGCACTGCCAATACCAATCAAATGTTGATGGAAATCATGGGGATTCATTTGCCCGGCAGCACCTTCATCAACCCCTATACCCCCATGCGCGATGCTTTGACCCGCGCTTCGGTGCATCAACTTGCCCGTATTACCCGCGATGAGTTGGTAACCCTGTCCGACATAGTGACCGAGAAATCAATTGTTAACGGCATTGTCGGCTTGATGGCTACTGGTGGTTCAACTAACCACGCTATGCATATTGTTGCTATCGCCCGCGCCGCAGGCGTTTTGATTGATTGGCAGGATTTGTCTGACATTTCAGATATAATTCCGCTTATGTGCCGCATCTATCCGAATGGATTGGCCGATGTAAACCGCTTCCAGGCTGTTGGTGGTATGGGCTTCCTGATGCGCGAGCTACGCAATGCCGGTTTGCTGCATGACGATGTAAAAACCGTTATGGGTGGTTCAGGCTTGTCGGCGTATACCAAAGAGCCATTTTTGGAAAATGGCGAGGTGGTTTGGCGTGAAGGGATACAGGAAAGCCTCGATGATGCAGTCTTGCGCCCGGTTGCCAAACCTTTTGCACCCGAGGGCGGCATGAAGTTGCTGAAAGGTAATATTGGCCGTTCAGTGATCAAAATTTCCGCAGTCAAAGCGGATCATCGCAAAGTGGTTGCTCCTGCGATCGTGTTCCACAGCCAGGAAGAGTTGCAATCCGCGTTCAAGCGCGGCGATCTGGAAAAAGACTTTATTGCAGTGGTGCGTTTCCAGGGGCCAAAGGCCTGCGGAATGCCTGAGTTGCATAAGCTGACTCCACCGCTGGGTGTATTGCAGGATCGCGGTTTTAAGGTGGCCCTTCTGACTGATGGCCGTATGTCTGGCGCCTCTGGTAAGATTCCGGCAGCGATCCACATGACGCCGGAGGCCCTGGATAACGGTCCCATCGGCTTGATCCGCGACGGCGACATGATTGAATTGGATGCTGAATCCGGCACATTACAACTGCTGGTTAGTGAGGAAGAGCTAAGTGCTCGCCAACCTGCCCAGTGTGATTTATCAGCAGTTCACTATGGTATGGGGCGTGAATTGTTTGCGCCCCTCCGCGCCACAGTGGGATTGGCTGAAGAAGGAGCTACTGTATTTAACTGGTAATTGCCCGTTAAATCCTGGACCCCGAACCTGTGTTCGGGGTCTTCGTTTTTAAAAAGTAAATCCACTTTTCAAGATTCACAAACAGGATTACCCCTCATGCTTGAAGCATTTGATTTTGTCATCTTTGGTGGCGCTGGCGATTTGGCTCTGCGCAAGTTGATTCCCGGTCTCTATCGCGCCCATCGCGAAGGCTCTTTGGCCGCAGGCTCACGCATTATTCCAACCTGCCGCAATACCCAGATGGTTGCTGAATACAAAGACAAGGTGCGCGATGCCGCAGAAAAACACCTCAACTCAGATGAGTTTGATGCTGCCGCTTGGGATGCATTTTCCAAATGCCTGTTTCCGGTATTTGTCGATATTGGCACTAAAGATGAGCACTGGGACGCTTTGGCGCAATTGCTCAATAGCGGTGGTAACAGCCAGCGTGTGTTCTATCTCTCCACACCGCCCTCAGTGTTCAGTATCTGTTGCAAGCATTTGCACGAAACGGGTTTGATTACCGCGACGTCACGCGTGGTAGTCGAAAAGCCGCTGGGATACGACGCTAAAACGGCAGAAGAGATCAACAGCCAGATCGCTGAATACTTCAGTGAAGATGCCATCTTCCGTATCGATCACTATCTCGGTAAAGAAACCGTACAAAACCTGCTGGCGCTGCGTTTTGCCAATGGCATGTTTGAGCATCTGTGGGATGCGAAGTCTATCGATCACGTACAGATCAGCATTTCGGAAACTGTCGGCCTCGAAGGTCGTGCCAGTTTCTATGATGGCGCTGGTGCGCTGCGCGATATGGTGCAAAACCACATTCTGCAGTTGCTTTGCCTGGTGGCGATGGAGTCACCGAACAAAATGACTGCCGATCGTATCCGCGCGGAAAAACTGAAAGTATTAGAAAGCCTGCGCCCGTTGAATGGCAACACGGTTAAGTACAATACTGTGCGCGGCCAGTATGTCGCCGGCGAAATGGGCGGCAAGGCCGTTCCCGGTTATCTCGATGAGCTGGGGCAAGCGAGCAATACCGAAACTTTCGTTGCGATCCGCGCCTACATCGACAATTCCCGCTGGGCGAATGTGCCTTTTTATCTGCGCACCGGAAAGCGCATGAAGCAGCGTTTTGCTGAAATTGTTATCCAGTACAAAGATGTCGCACACCGTGTATATCCTGAATCAGCCGGCATGGCTACGCCCAACCGTTTGATCATCCGTCTGCAACCAGAGGAAAGCATCAAGATCATTATGGTGTCCAAAGATCTGGAGAAGCACGAGACGCACCTGCGCCCGGTTGTACTGAACCTGAATTTTGCCGACACCTATAAAGACTTTTATTCAGATGCCTATAAGCGCCTGATGTTGGATGCCGCCGCTGGCGATGCCAGTTTGTTTATCCACCGCGCTGAAGTGGATGCAGCTTGGGCGTGGATCGACCCGATTATCGAAGCTTGGCAACGTCCGGAAAACAAACCGCACGGCTACATGGCCGGTAGCTGGGGCCCACAGGCTTCGGCACAATTGATGGCCAGTGATCGCCGTCGCTGGTTCTCTATTGACGAAGTTTTGTCAGGGGCGGATCAGGAATGGTAACTGAGCGTTTGTTTGACAGCCGCGCGGAGATGATAGCCGCGCTGCAGGCGGAATGTGAATCAGCGTTGCTTGAGGCAATTGAAGATCGCGGTGAAGCGACTTTTATGGTGTCGGGCGGCAGCACACCTGAACCGCTGTACAAAGCTTTGAGCAACTCCGATCTGGATTGGGAATCTGTCTACGTCGCTTTGGTTGATGAGCGCTGGGTGGAGTTTGCGCACGACAAAAGCAATGAAGCTTTTACGGTAAAACACCTGATTCAAAATAAAGCTGCCGTCGCCAATCTGGTCGGTATGAAAAACTCAGCGGAAACCGCAGCTGAAGGTTTGGATGATTGTGAAAGCGCTTATCAGCAACTAGCGCAACCCTTTGATGTCACCATACTCGGCATGGGTTCCGATGGGCACACTGCATCATTATTTCCTCATGCGCAGGGGTTAGATGAGGCGTTGAATCCGGAGTCTGAGCAATTGTGCGCGGCGATTACCGCAATACAAAGCGAAGTAACCGGTGCAATTACCGAGCGCATGACCTTAACGTTGGCTGGTTTGTTGCGCTCCAAAACCTTGGTGTTGTTGCTGACTGGCGATGAAAAGTTGACAGTGTTACGTGCAGCCCAGGCGGGTACTGATGTAAAAGAAATGCCGATCCGTGCAGTGTTGCAACAGCAAAAAGTGCCGGTTGTGGTTTATTGGGCGCCTTGATTTTTACCGAATTCCGAACTGATCTGCGATAGGTTTTTTTTTGGCAGATTATTCTTTCGAACTTTTTTTGAACAACGAGGGACATACAGTGGCTTTAACTATCGATCAAATTGTCAGAGTAGCGCCAGTCGTACCCGTTATGGTGGTAGAGCGCATTGAAGATGCTGTGCCCTTGGCCAGAGCGCTTTATAACGGTGGCTTGAAAGTGTTGGAAATTACCCTGCGCACCCCCTGTGCACTGGATGCTATCAGCGCCATGGTAGAAGACTTGCCTGATGACGCGGTAATCGGTGCCGGCACCATTATTACTCCGGCAGATTTGGAAAAAGCGGTAAAGGCGGGTTCAACCTTTTTGGTTAGCCCAGGTACTACACCAGCGCTGATCGAAGCGGCTAAAGCCTGTCCTGTTCCGCTGTTGGCCGGTGTTGCAACACCAACTGAGGCAATGAATCTCTACGTACAAGGATTTACCCATCAGAAGTTCTTCCCAGCTGAAGCGGCGGGCGGTGTGCCTATGTTGAAGTCAATTGCCGGCCCTTTGCCGCAGATTACGTTCTGCCCAACCGGTGGAATTGATTTGGCAAAAGCACCGAGCTATTTGGCATTGCCAAACGTGCATTGTGTTGGTGGTACTTGGATGGCGCCGAAAGAATTGATGAAAGCCGGACGCTGGGATGAGATTGAGCGTCTCGCTCGTGAAGCAGCCAGCTTGCCACGCGGTTAACCTGAGGGCGCCGCTTGCAGCGACCTTAATGAATACAAGAACTGGGCGTATCAAACGCCTGAACAGGGCGTAGCAAGCAGCGCCCCTACAGCAAAAATTATTGAACAGCTTACTTAGGAGAATGTAATGATTAGAGTGGCAATTAACGGTTACGGTCGTATCGGTCGCAATGTACTGCGTGCCTTGTATGAATCAGGCAAGCGCAGCCAAATCCAGATCGTAGGTATCAACGACCTGGGTGATGCGCACCTCAATGCCCATCTCACCAAATATGATTCTGTTCACGGCGGATTTAACGGCACCGTGAAATTTGAAGGCGATACTATGTTCGTCAACGGCGATGCTATTCGCATCACGTCCGAGCGCGATCCAGCCAAGTTGCCCTGGGGCGAATTGAATGTTGATGTGGTGTACGAATGTACCGGTATTTTTACCAGCAAAGAAAAAGCCGGCTTGCATTTGGCTGCTGGTGCCAAGAAAGTCATTATCTCTGCTCCAGGTACCGACGTGGATGCAACCGTGGTATTTGGTGTAAACGACAAAGTGTTGAAAGCGACTGACACCATCATCTCTAACGCCTCTTGCACCACTAACTGTCTGGCACCGGTTGCCAAAGTGTTGAACGATAACTTCACTATCGTGCAAGGTTCTATGACCACCATTCACTCATATACCAATGATCAGGTATTGTCTGACGTATTCCACAAAGATATTTACCGTGCGCGTTCAGCTACCCAATCCATGATCCCAACTACTACCGGTGCTGCTAAGGCAGTAGGTTTAGTGTTGCCTGAATTGAAAGGCAAGATGGATGGTATTTCTGTTCGTGTTCCAACTATTAACGTTTCTCTGGTTGACCTGAACGTATTGGTAGAAAAAGAAGTAAGTGTTGAAGCGATTAATGCTGCAATGAAAAAAGCCGCTGAAACTGAAATGCCAGGGGTATTGGCTTTCGTTGATGAGCCGTTGGTTTCAATTGATTTCAACCACAACCCACACTCTTCTAACTACGACTCACTGCAAACCAAAGTGTATGGCAAGTGGGTAAAAGTGTTGGCTTGGTACGACAACGAGTGGGGTTTCTCCAACCGTATGTTGGATAACACCCTTGCACTTATGTCCGCTAAATAAGAGAGCCCATCATGTTAAGACGTACAAAAATCGTCAGTACTTTGGGGCCAGCTTCTGAATCAGCAGAAGTATTGGAAAAATTGATTCTGGCGGGTGTGGATGTTGTTCGCTTGAACTTCTCACACGGCTCGCCGGAAGATCACAAGCGTCGCGCAGAAATGGTTCGTGAATTGGCTGCCAAGCACAACCGTTTTGTTGCGGTGCTCGGTGACCTTCAAGGTCCAAAAATCCGTGTTGCGCGTTTTGCCGAAGGTAAAATTCATCTCAAAGTAGGCGATAAGTTTATTTTGGATGCGGCCTTGGGGCGTGATGAGGGTAATCAGCAGCAAGTGGGTATCGACTACAAAGAGTTGCCCAATGACTGTAAGCCAGGCGATGTGTTGTTGCTCGATGATGGTCGCGTAGTTCTGACTGTCGACAAAATTGAAGGCACGCGTATTTATACCACCACTAAAGTGGCGGGTCCTTTGTCCAACAACAAAGGCATCAACCGTCAAGGTGGCGGCCTGACTGCACCAGCATTGACAGAAAAAGATATTGCCGATATCAAAACTGCTGCTGAAATTGATGTGGATTATCTCGCGGTTTCTTTTCCTCGCTCTGCAGAGGATATGGACTTCGCACGTAAATTGATGGTTGCTGCAGGTGGTCGTGCCGGTTTGGTTTCTAAAGTTGAGCGCGCCGAAGCGGTTGCTGATGATGAAACACTTGATGGCATTATCATGGCAAGCGATGCGGTGATGGTTGCACGTGGTGACTTGGGTGTTGAGATTGGCGATGCAGCGCTGATCGGTGTGCAAAAACGCATCATTGCTCGTTCACGTGCCCTCAACAAAGCGGTGATTACCGCAACGCAAATGATGGAGTCGATGATCAACAGCCCGCTGCCAACTCGCGCTGAAGTATTCGACGTCGCAAACGCTGTGCTTGATGGTACCGATGCGGTAATGCTATCGGCTGAGACTGCTGCCGGTAATTTTCCGGTGGAAACTGTTGAAGCTATGGTGCGCATTATTCTCGGTGCTGAAAAACATCCTACTGCGAGTTTTGATAACTACCGTATGGATCAGGCGTTCAGCAGTGTTGATGAATCAATCGCATTGGCGTCCATGTTTACTGCTAACCATCTTGATGGTGTTAAGGCAATTATTTGCTTTACCGAATCGGGCAGTACACCGCGTTTGATGTCGCGTGTTGGTTCGCAATTGCCGATTTTTGCGTTCTCCCGCCACGTGAGCACCCAACGAAAAGTAGCAATGTATCGCGGCGTTCAACCTATCGCATTTGATACCAACAGCGCTCCTTGCGCAGATGATTTTGTGCGCGCAATTGCGATGCTCAAGTCACAGCGCACCTTGGTTGATGGTGATTTGGTCATCGTTTCAAGTGGTGATACCACCTTGCTGGGCGGCACCAACACTATGAAGATCCTGCGTGTTGATGAAACAATGAAATAGGTGTGTTGCAACGGAAAAAACGGCAGCTAGTCTGCCGTTTTTTTTGTCCAAAATTTACTTGTTGCCAATGGAGTCAATCGTGAAGTTACAGCAACTCATCGCACTCGTTTTATTTATGCTGGCCAGCATGGCGTCTTCAGCTCTCGAGTTAACGGGTAAGTGGCAGCAGGGCGCGGTGATTATTGGTAAGGTGCCACTGGGCACCCGAGTGGAATATCGCGGCAAACAATTGCAGATTTCTGCTACAGGTCAGTTTGTCATTGGATTAGGTCGCGATGCAGAGAAAGCGGCAACTCTTGTTACGGTTGATAGTGCCGGTGCTCGTCAAGAGCATCGCTTTGACGTGAAAGCGCGTACTTACAATATCCAGAAAATAACCGGCGTTCCGCAGCAAACGGTAGAGCCAGATCCAGCTCAAGTTGAGCGCGCCAAACGCGAAGCACAAATGGCCGCCGATGCGCGCAAAGGTGATTTGCCGCTCACATTTTTTGCGCAGAAATTTGCTTGGCCGCTGATCGGCCCTGTCACTGGCGTATACGGCAGCCAACGTTTTTATAACGGCGTGCCTAATTCCCCTCACTACGGTGTCGATATCGCCAAGCCGATAGGTACTCCAGTAAAAGCACCTGCAGGTGGTGTAGTTACACTGGTGCATCCCGATATGTTTTTTTCGGGCGGGACATTAATTATCGATCATGGCCACGGCTTGTCATCGACTTTTATTCATTTAAGTGACGTGCTGGTGAAAAAAGGCGATGCGATTACCCAGGGGCAAATTATTGCGAAAGTGGGTAAAACCGGTCGAGCTACTGGCCCGCACCTTGATTGGCGGATGAACTGGTTTGAGGAGCGCGTTGATCCGCAATTGTTGGTTGAGCCTATGCCGGCCGAATAAATATTTGCGGCAGTTATTCTCCAATTATTTTTATCAGTGTTCATAACGGATGTTGTATGAAACGCATTGCCCTGATTACTGTTGCTTTTTTTGCTGGCGTTATTCTTACCTTGATAGCAGTACAAGGCACATTTCGCGATTTGCGCTTCGCTTTGTCTCCATCGCTCAATTTTGCTGATGGTGCGAGTTATGTTGGCGATCTCAATACCCAGGGGCAGTTGGAAGGGCAGGGGCGTATGCGCTGGACGAATGGTGATGAGTATGATGGCGAGTTTTTAGCAGGGTTAATGCACGGTAAGGGCAAATTTATTTCTGCTTACTCCGGTACTTATAACGGTGATTATGTGCGCGGTCGCATGGAGGGGCGCGGCGTGTTGACTTATCCGGATGGTAGTCGCTATGAAGGTGAGTTTGCTGGGAATCAATTTCACGGTAAGGGCAAGCTCGCATATCCACGTGGTGATATTTACCAAGGAGATTTTGAAAAAAATAAGATGCATGGCAGTGGAAATTGGGTGTTCGCAGATAAATCCATTTACGTTGGTCAAGTGATCGATGGCGTCATTCAAGGTAAGGGTGAGTTGCAGCGACCGGGTGGTGAAAAATATACCGGCGAATTTATTGCGGGAAAAATGCATGGGCAGGGTGTTTTTGATGATGGGCGAGGCAATCGCTACAGCGGTGAATTTCAAAGTGATAATTTTACTGGCTCAGGAACTTACACGAGTAATGATGGCTTCACTTATGTCGGCGAATTTAAAAACTGGCGACTCAATGGTAAGGGAATCCAAACCGATGCTGAGGGTAATCACTGGGAAGGTGAATATCAGGATGGCCAATTGGAGGGCAAGGGCAGTTATATCGCAAAAGAGGGAGAGCAATACACCGGCGAATTCCAGTTTGGAAAATACGACGGTCACGGAAAATTGATTGCCAGTAATGGGGATATCTACGAAGGGGAGTTTTCCTATGGCAGTAAACATGGCAAAGGCACACTGATTTACCAAACACCGATCGATGACGTTAGTCGAATTAACGGTCGCTGGGAATATGGTCGTTTGGTTGATGGTGGTGATACGGTAAAAATTTTTACCCCTGAAGAAGTTGCAGAGCACGCACTCTACAAAGAATCCGGTGAATTACAACTCGCGTTGGATTCCCTGCAGGCATCAGATCCACAAAAAATCGAATTGTATAGCCTGGTCGTGGCGGGTTACGGGACTGAAGAAGTGTTTCGCCGCGAAAGTAAATTTATTGAAAATTTATTTAATGCCCAATATGGCAATCGCACAACGGCGATTTATTTGGCCAACAGCCAACGCTCGTTGGATGAGCGCCCGCTGGCGACTCTCACGAGTATCCGCGCGGCGGTTACTCGTATCGCCGAGCGCATGGATAAAGAGCAAGATATTTTCTTTTTGTATATCACCAGTCATGGTTCCAAGGATAAAAAAATCTCACTCAACCACAATGGTCTTGCACTGACGGATATCGATGCAAAATGGTTGGGGGATTTGCTTAAGGCTACTGGCATCAAACATCGGGTTGTTGTGTTATCGGCCTGTTATTCTGGTGGTTTTATTGATGAGCTAAAAGATGCTAACAGTTTAATTATGACCGCGGCATCGGCGGACAAGACTTCCTTTGGCTGCGCTGATGACAGCCTGTTTACCTACTTTGGTAAAGCCTATTTCAAGGAGTCGCTTAAACCGGGCGTGGATTTTGAGCAGGCTTTTGTTAAGGCAAAAAAGTTGGTGTCTACTTGGGAAAAAGAACAAAAAATTACCAAATCAAATCCCCAAATCCACCCGAATACACAGGTTGTGGAGCAGGTGAAGCGCTGGCAAGACGAGCTTATATCGCTATCTTCCAGTAATTTAGATCCCTAATTTCCGCTATAGCCCTGTGGCTTAGAGACAGGGCTGCAAAATGCAGTGTAATATACCGCCCCCAACTGGCCTAAGCGTGATCTAAGACCATGATAGATAAAAAATTACTCAGTATTTTGGTGTGCCCGGTGAGCAAGGGCGAACTTGAATATCGCCCTGAGCAGCAAGAGTTGGTGTGTTGGGATAGTGGGTTGGCCTATCCCATCCGCGATGGCATACCGGTGATGCTGGAGCACGAAGCGCGCAAATTGAGCGCCGACGAAATAGAAGAACATCGCGCCTGATCCAGGCGGGTTCTGATCGTATTAACCAGATCGCATAAATTCGAACATTTTTAGTGGATGCATTATGAAGAGCGCTGAAATTCGCAACGCCTTTTTGAAATACTTTGAGAGCAAAGGTCACACTATCGTGGCGAGCAGCTCGCTGGTTCCTGAAAATGACCCAACGCTGCTGTTCACCAATGCGGGTATGAACCAGTTTAAGGATGTATTCCTCGGTGGCGACAAGCGCTCCTACAATCGCGCTACCAGTTCCCAGCGCTGCGTGCGCGCTGGCGGTAAACACAACGATCTGGAAAATGTCGGCTACACCGCACGTCACCACACTTTCTTTGAAATGCTGGGCAACTTTAGCTTTGGCGATTACTTTAAGCACGACGCTATTCGTTACGCGTGGGAATTCCTTACTGCAAAAGACTGGCTCAATATTCCCGTCGAAAAACTCTGGGTCACCGTCTACGCTTCAGACGACGAAGCCTACGATATTTGGAATAAAGAGGTGGGCGTACCTGCAGAGCGCATCATTCGCATTGGCGACAATAAGGGCGCTCCCTACGCATCCGACAACTTCTGGGCGATGGGCGATACTGGTCCTTGCGGCCCATGCACCGAAATTTTCTACGATCACGGCGCGGATATTTGGGGTGGTCCACCGGGTTCACCGGAAGAAGATGGTGATCGCTACATCGAAATCTGGAACAACGTGTTCATGCAGTTCAACCGCACCGCAGATGGTGTTTTACACCCGCTGCCAGCGCCATCGGTCGACACAGGGATGGGGTTGGAGCGTATTTCAGCGGTGATGCAGCATGTGCATTCCAACTATGAAATTGATCTGTTCCAACACTTGTTGCAAGCCGCCGCCGCTGCCACAGGCAATCACGACATGGAAAACAAGTCACTGCGCGTGATTGCCGACCACATTCGTTCGTGTTCATTCCTGATCAGCGATGGTGTTGTGCCATCCAATGAAGGCCGCGGTTATGTACTGCGCCGCATCATTCGCCGCGCAATCCGCCACGGCAACCAACTTGGCCAGAAGCAACCCTTCTTCCACAAGCTGGCTAAAGCTCTGGCGGAAGTAATGGGTGATGCATACCCCGAACTGCATAAGAATCAGGCGCAAATCGAGCGTGTGCTGCTGCAAGAAGAAGAGCAGTTTGAAAAGACGCTAGATAAAGGTATTGCTGTCCTTGAAGATGCTTTGGGCAAACTTTCTGGGACTGAAGTCCCTGGCAAAATCGTTTTTACCCTTTATGACACCTATGGGTTTCCGGTTGATCTGACAGCTGATATCGCCCGTGAGCGTGGCCTGACTATCGATCAGGAAGGCTATGAAGCCGCCATGGCTGAGCAGCGCGCTCGTGCTCGCGCAGCTGGTAGTTTCAAAGTGGATTACAACGCAGCCGGCCTCGATTTACCCGCCTGTGAATTCCTTGGCTATAGCTCTTTGGCAGAGCAAGGCAAGGTTCTCGCACTGGTTAAGGATGGCAAAAAAGTAGAGCGTTTGGTTGAGGGTGATGATGGTGCAGTAGTGCTTGATCGCACACCCTTTTACGCTGAATCTGGTGGTCAGGCAGGCGACTGCGGCTATCTGGAGTTAGGCGGTAATCGCCTTGAGGTGCGCGATTGCCAGAAGCAGGGCGCATCGCATGTGCATGTTGTACGTGTGTTGCAAGGCGCTGTATCTGTCGGCGACAGTTTCTCCGC
>NZ_JBRFPI010000025.1:4379-21958 GCF_053579595.1 Cellvibrio sp. | reverse complement strand
CCAATCGCCAAGTACAATGCGTTCAGCGGGTTTTCCAGCGATAACCAGCTGATGGCGTCCAGGGCGATGGGTGTGTCCATGAATCATGCGTGTTACACCAGCGCTTTCCATTTGTGTTAAAACTTCGGCGGGCGATACATCCATAATATCGTCTGCTTTTAGGCTATTCATACTTTGGCTTTTTGCACGCATTTGTGCGGCAAGAGCGCGGCGTGCTGCAATTGGCTGCGCAAGGATCTGTTGTTGCCATTGCGGGCTGCGCACCATTGCACGAAATTGTTGGTACTCGACATCGTCAGTGCACAAGCTATCGCCGTGCATTAATAATGTTGGCGTGCCATATAAATCGATAGTTATTCCGTCGGGGATTAATTCCATTCCGGCTTTTTTAGCATAGGCCGCGCCCAATAAAAAATCGCGATTTCCATGCATGAAATAAATTGCAACACCCAGCTCACTTAGCTTGTGCAATCCGTTGGCAACATCCTGCACCAGTTCTGAATCGTCATCATCACCAATCCAGGCATCAAAAAAATCACCGAGAATATAAAGCGCTTCAGCGTGAACGGCTTGGGTGTACAAAAATTGAAAAAACGCCCGCGTAACTTGCGGGCGTGATTCGTGAAGATGTAAATCCGATATAAACAGCGTGTGCATATTATTCTGCAATGGTCGCGCTTTGAATAATCACCGCTTCTTTGGGTACATCTTGATGGAAACCTTTGCTGCCGGTTTTGACACCTTTGATTTTGTTGACTACGTCCATACCATCAACGACTTTGCCAAATACACAGTAGCCCCAGCCTGATGCATTTTTGCCTGAGTGATTCAGAAAGCTGTTGTCTTTTACGTTGATAAAAAACTGTGCAGTCGCGCTGTGTGGATCATTGGTGCGCGCCATAGCTAAAGTGCCAGTCAGGTTTTGCAAACCGTTATCGGCTTCGTTTTGAATCATTTCACGGGTTTCTTTTTGTTGGAAATCTTCCGTAAAACCACCGCCTTGCACCATAAAACCATCGATTACGCGGTGAAAAATAGTGCCGTTATAAAAACCTTCTTCAACATATTGTTTGAAATTGGCAGCGGTCTTGGGCGCTTTATCAAAATCCAGTTCAATAACGATATCGCCGTAGTTAGTATGTAATGTGATCATGGTGAATCTCCCTTGAGATTTAGAGGGTGGTGCTGGAAAAAGCCGGTATGATACGCGCTCCCCCAAGGGGAAGGAATGCGTAAACAGTTAAATTTAACAGCAGAGAATATTCGAGAGAGTTATGCAGCGCGGTAAATTTCTGACGATTGAAGGCACCGAGGGTGTCGGAAAAAGCACAAATTTGGCTTTTGTGGCCGATTGGCTGCGCGGACGTGGCATTGAGGTGATAGTCACCCGCGAGCCGGGCGGTACACCTCTGGCGGAGGAGATCCGCAGCCTTCTGCTTAGCAAGCGTGAAGAGCCATTCGATGAAACCGCTGAGCTGCTGTTGGTGTTTGCCGCGCGCGCGCAGCATTTGGCCCAAGTGATCAAGCCAGCACTGGCGCGCGGTGCCTGGGTGCTAAGTGATCGCTTTACTGATGCTACCTTTGCTTATCAGGGCGGTGGGCGCGGATTGAGTAAAGCCACTATCGAGCAGCTCGAGCAACTGGTGCAGGGCGATTTGCGCCCGGATCTGACCTTGATCCTCGATATCGATGTCGAGCTGGGGTTGAATCGCGCGCGCCAACGCGGTGAGTTGGATCGGTTTGAAAGCGAGGCGGTAGTGTTCTTTGAGCGCGTGCGAGCGGCTTATCGCCAGCGGGCAGAATCAGCGCCCAGTCGTTATGCCTTGGTCGATGCTGGCAAAACGCTCAACGAGGTTCAGATTGAAATTGATCAGGTGTTGACGCGTTTGATCGGTTAAAAATCCGGTGTTGCTTGGACGCGCACTTCAACGCCGGTAATCGGGTGATTCAGCCAGAGTTCCTGTGCATGTAGCAATAAACGCGGAGCTTTGGCGAGTACATCCGCGGGCGCGTAGAGTCCATCACCCAACATGGGGTGGCCAAGGCTCAGCATATGGACGCGCAGTTGATGGGTGCGGCCGCTGACCGGCTCCAGTAAGACGCGGGTTACCCTCTTTTCCAAATCCCTTTCCAGTACCCGATAGCGTGTATGCGCCGCTTTGCCGCTTTCAAAGCACACTTTCTGCAGCGGGCGATTGGGCCAGTCGCAAATGAGTGGCAGTTTGATTTCACCTTCATCGTCAGCCACTAATCCATCTACCACGGCGATGTAACGCTTGTGGATCGCGCGGGCTTCAAACATGTGGGTGAGGTTTTTCAGCGTCAGATAATTGAGCGGGAACATCACAATGCCGGATGTGCCTTGATCAAGGCGATGAACAATGCGGGCGTTGGGGTTAAATTTCAGTGCTCGATTGGATAGGCAATCCTGTTTATCCGGGCCTTTGCCGGGTACACAGAGCAAGCCAGCGGGTTTGTTGGCGATGAGCAAATCCTCGTCGAGGTACAAAATGTCGAGCTGGGAATCGGTCATCGGTAAGCCTGAAGCTGAATTAAGCGGGCGCGGATTATCGCAAATTTGCTAAGCTTGCCCAATCTTTTATTCAGTGCAATCCAATTGAGTAGTTCATGAGCGACTTTCCCATCCATCCCTATCCTTGGCAGCTCAGCGAATGGCAGCAGTTATTGCAGCAGATGGCTGCCAAAAAATTGCCTCACGCCATGATGATTGCGGGCCCCAAGGGAATCGGCAAGCGTCATTTGGCCGACGCTCTGGCGCAGTTGTTGTTATGCCAGGCGCCGATTGAAGGAACCCCTTGCGGCAAGTGTCGCGGCTGCGAATTGAATAAATCGCAAACCCATCCTGACCTTGTGTGGCTTGAGCCGGAAGAGGAGGGCAAGGCGATCAAAGTGGATCAGGTGCGTGAGCTGACCGAATCGCTCAGCAAAACTGCGCAGCAGGGCGGTTATAAAGTAGTGGTTATCGAACCGGCAGAGGCCATGAATGGCAACTCTGCCAACGCTCTGCTTAAATCTTTGGAGGAGCCTGCCGCCAATACCTTGCTAGTGCTGGTTACTCACAGCCCGAGTTCGGTATTGCCCACCATCCGCAGCCGCTGCCAATTGCGTAAATTTCCGATGCCGCGCACCGAGCAGGTATTGCATTGGTTGTCGCCACTGCTGGCAGGCAGTAATGTCAAGGCCGACACTTTACTGGTCGCCGCGCGCGGGGCACCACTCACTGCCTTGGCATTGCTGCAGGGTGATGCGCTGGAGCAGCGCGAACAGGTGCTGCAACAATTTGTGCGTTTAAGTCTCGGGCAAATATCGGCGATAGAGTTGGCCGCGCAGTGGCACGGTGGTGATGTCCATGGCTTTATGGAATGGTTTCTCGGCTTGTTGCACAGCATCGCGCGCTGGCGAGTGGGCGGTGAAGATGCGCAAATGGAGCAGGCGCCGGTTGAATGGCGCGAGCGTTTGAGTAATCTTAATTTGCCGCTGTTGCATCGCTATATTGAAAAAATTCTGCTCTCCAAAAAGCAACTGTTGAGCGGGGCAAATCCCAATAAGCAATTGTTATTAGAGGAATTATTGCTCGATTGGGGCGCTTTGTTGCGCGCGAGCACGAATCGCGCAATGGCGTCTGGACACTAGTGAGCTAATCTATTAGTGTTTCGGCCTTATTAAGCCTGTGATCTGACAAAACAACAATTCAGGATCTGTTATGCAACCGATTGGCGGTGGTGCCCGTAATGGCATACTTTCTCTAACGATTAAAGACAAGGCTGTTCTTTACGCAGCCTATATGCCCTTTGTAAAAAACGGCGGCATGTTTATTCCTACCAATAAAAGCTACAAGTTGGGCGATGAAGTATTTATGTTGTTGAGCCTGATGGACGAGCCGGAAAAAATCCCGGTGGCGGGCAAAGTGGTTTGGGTAACCCCGAAAGGCGCTCAGGGCAATCGCGCGGCAGGGATAGGTGTACAGTTTAGTGATCAGGACAATACCGCGATCAATAAAATAGAAACTTATCTGGCTGGCATGCTCAGCTCTGATAAGCCCACACATACCATGTAGCATCTCATAACGTGTAAAATCGCCCCGCTGAGTTTCCGCGAAGCCAGGTAACACCTGGCTTCGTTGTTTCTGTATTTTGTTTTTGGCTCTTGTTATTGGATGTGCCCATGTTAATCGACTCCCACTGTCACCTTGATCGAATTAAGCTCGATCCCTATAACGGCGACTTGAGCGCTGCCATCGCTGCCGCGTATGAGCGCGGTATCCAGCAAATGGTGTGTATTGGTATCAGTTTGGAGAATATCCAAACGGTGATCGATATTGCCCAAGCGCATCCGCGTGTAGTCGCCTCTGTTGGTGTTCACCCTTGCGATGTGAAAGAGGGGGCTGCAACCGCCGAGCAATTAATTAATTGGGCTTCGCAACCCAAGGTTGTTGCGCTGGGTGAAACTGGTTTGGACTACCATTACGAAACTGAAAGCAAAGATATTCAGCACGACAGTTTTGAACTGCATTTAGATGTGGGCAAACAAATTGGCTTGCCCGTGGTTGTGCATACCCGCGAAGCCAAAACCGATACGCTGGCGTTGATCAAAGAACACGGCAGCCTCGAGCACAGCGGCGTATTGCATTGTTTCACTGAAGATTGGGATATGGCGAAAGCTGCACTGGATTTGAATTACTACATTTCCATTTCCGGTATCGTCACTTTCAAAACCGCCGATCAAATCCGCGATGTGGTGCGCAATATGCCACTTGATCGTTTGTTGGTTGAAACCGATTCGCCGTACCTCGCCCCAATTCCTTATCGCGGCAAACCTAACGAACCCAAATATGTACGCGAAGTTGCGCAATTTGTCGCTGATGTGCGCGGGATTCCGCTAGAAGAATTAGCGGAAAAAACCACAGAAAATTTTTATCGCCTGTTTAGCAAAGCAAAACAATACCTCCCAATCTGAATGTAGGGGCGTTGCTTGCCGCGCCCTATAAATTAAACAAAACGGGGCGCAGAATGCAGCGCCCCAACAGTAAGGTCTTAAAATGAACGCCCAACAAATTAAAATCATGCTCGAATTGCAGGATGCGATGAACACCAAAGTCAACGCCAATTGGAAACAACAAGGCTACGAATGGTATCGCGCCATCTGGGTTGAATGTGCTGAGTTACTGGATCATTACGGTTGGAAGTGGTGGAAAAAACAATCACCCGATACCGAGCAAGTTGCACTCGAATTAATCGATATCTGGCATTTTGGTTTAAGTATCCAATTACAATCAGGTGCGTCGCTCGAAGAAATTATTGCGAAAATCCAAAATGAATTAGTGATTGCTACAGATGAACAAGACTTCCGTCTGGATTTGGAAAAGTTCGCTGCTGCAACCCTGGGTGACCGCCAATTCCATCTCGGTTTGTTTGCGCGCTTGATGGCGGGTATCGATATGAGTTTTGAGCAACTTTATCGCGGTTATGTTGGTAAAAACGTACTGAACTTCTTCCGTCAGGATCATGGTTACAAAGACGGCAGTTACCGCAAGCACTGGCATGATGGTCGCGAAGATAACGAACATTTGGTTGAGGCAGTGCAAAGCCTTGATACAGCCAAGCCGGAATTTAAAGACGAATTGTATGCGGCCTTGGTGCAGCGTTATTCAATCTGATTAGCCTTGCATGGGAATGATTGAGAGTAGTATCTACAGTTAAGGGGCTGGGAGTGGGGGATAAGGATGTGGTCTCACTCGTTAGTTAACACTGGACATCAGTCGAATAAATTCTTCTTTAACTACTGAATAGCATTCGCACACGCAGCGTTCCAATTTTGGCCGATCCAATACGGATATGTGACCGCGCCGATAACGTATACAGCCAGTATCTTGCAGTTCTTTTGCGGCTTCTGTAATACTTTCACGGCGTACGCCAAGCATATTCGCCACTAACTCCTGGGTCATTAATAATTCTCCCGATGGAATGCGATCAACAGTTAAGAGCAGCCAGCGGCACAGCTGTTGTCCGATGGTGTGGTGGCGATTACATGCTGCGGTCTGAAACATTTGTGTCATCATTGCTTGGGTATAGCGCAATAAGAGCCGCTGCATTATCCCAGCGGAATTGAATTCTGCTTTTAAAATGTGTTGATCCAGCCGGTAAGCGTGCCCGGCAGTTTGAACTATTGCCGTATTAGGTGTAACACTGCCTCCTAAGAGTATTGGCAATCCCAACATTCCTTCATTACCAACTTCAGCGGCCTCCGCGCAGGCTCCCGTGTCCATTATGTATTGTAATGAAATGATGCTCGTCGTCGGGAAATAGGCATGGCTAATATGCTGGTTTGGCCCATAAATCACATCGCCCAATTTTAAGTTCACCGGTTCGAGATGTTTTATCACCCGATCAGCTTCAGTGCGGCCGAGTTTTGCAAGAATATAATTTTTTTCCGGGAGATGATTTTCTACAGCAATATTTTTAGGCATAGGCATTCCTTTCTCATTAAATGAAGCAGTTTTAAAATGGAAATGACTTATTGGCTTTACGGCATTTCTTTGCATTGGATTCCGATCCCGCGATAACCAATAAAACGGCTTGAGTGATCAAAAATGGGCGTGCCGCTGACACGATAAAAGTTTCGATTTCCGGAGGGGGTTGTACGGCTGAAAGAGAAATCAATAAAAGGTTGGCGTGCGGCGATAATGTCTTGTAGTTCTTTACGTTCGTTTTCGTCCCAACCTGATGCTTCCTTGCTGCTGTTCACACTGGTGAGTGCGTTGTTATCCGTAAAAGAATCTACCTGAAGGCCAAGCATCTCCAATACGGGACCAGACACTCTCGTAAATTTCCCATTTTCATCCTGTTCCCAATACCAATCTGATGCCAGTTCAGTCAGGCTGCGAAAACGCGCTTCGCTTTCGCGTAATTCTGCTGTGCGTTCCTGTACGGTTTCTTCCAATAATTTGTTGTAATTCTCCAATTTTTTGTACAACAAGCGTACTTCTAACATATTGTAAATTCGTGTTTTAACTTCAATGACATCAATAGGTTTACTGATAAAATCTTTTGCTCCACATTGTAATGCCCGCAATTTGTGGCCAGGTTGTGCAGTTAATACAATCACTGGCAAGTAATCGTTTTGCATATTTGCTTTAAGACATTCCATCACCTGGAATCCGTCCATTTCAGGCATTTGCAGATCAAGTAAAATTAAATCGTAATGATATTTTCGGTAGAGCGATCCTACTTCAAGTGGATTCATCGTGGCGCTAACATTGGTATAACCTGCATCACCCAGTAAGGTTTCCAGAAGGGCAACATTAGCTTGTTGGTCATCAACAATCAGAATGCTGGCATTAAGAATGTCTTGTTCTGTTAGCTTCATGCTCTTTCCTCTTTTTTCAATTGGGTTGTTCTTTTGTCTGTTAATTCAAGCGCTGCATCAAGTGTGCTCATAAATTCATTAATTCGAATAGGCTTGGTAAGGTAGCGGAAAAAACCTGCCGCAAGTCCTTTTTCAATATCATGGGGAATTGCGTTGGCGCTAAGTGCAATCACCGGAATATGCTGGGTTAAGGGATCCTTTGCGAGAATTTTTAATGCTTCTGTACCATTCATGCCGGGCAAATTAATATCCATTAATATTAAATCCGGCTGGGCCAGGCGGGCCTGTTCGACTCCTGCAAAACCATCGCGTGCTGTGAGCAGCAGAAAATCTGTTCGCGATTCCATTATGTCTTCTACTAACGTTAAGTTGGCCGGATTATCTTCTACATAAAGGAGGGTATGTTTTGTTGCGCCATTTTTTATCGGGTGAAGTTTTGATGTTGTAGGAATTTCATTGTTAGCAATCACCATTGGGTTTTCTGTTCCCATTAATAATTCCACACTGAAGAGGGTGCCTTTTCCTACTTTGCTTTCAACGGAAATTTTTCCTCCCATCAGTTTAATGAGGCGCTTGGTCATCACCAGCCCGATACCTGTACCTTCTTCGTTACTATTTTCTTTTCCGAGGCGATTAAAAGGCTGAAATAATTGTGAAAGCTGTTCGGGTGATAAGCCCTCGCCGGTATCTTCAACACTGATCCGCGCGCGTCCCGGTCGATATTCCTTGCAGGTCACGTTCACATTGCCGTGTGGTCGGTTATATTTAATGGCATTGGAAAGGAGGTTTATGAGTACTTGCTTTAACCGGGTATTGTCCGCGCTCACTACAAATGCTGAATCAAATTCAGGGAAATTTAACGTGATATTACGATTAAGTGCTTGTGGTTCAACCATGGCTTTGCATTCCCGCATAAGGCCAGGAAGCGAAACCATTTCCATGGATATTGGAAGTCGGCCGGACTCGATGAGCGTAAGATCAAGAATTTCATTAATCAAATCCAGTAGATACCATCCTGCCTGTAGTATTTGTAGGACGCTACGTTTTTGAGGCGGGGTCGGCGGTGGATTACTGGCATCAATTAATTGTGCAAATCCCAAAATGGCATTTAAGGGTGTGCGTAGTTCATGGCTCATGTTGGAAAGGAAATCGGATTTTGCACGGTTGGCTTTTTCCGCAAGATTTTTGGCCTTATTCAATTCCAGATTATTTTCCAGCAGTACTTGATCCAGCCGTTTTCGTTCACTGATATCAATCAGCATATTGATGCCGCCGATAATGTTGCCTGCGGTATCGCGCAGCGGGGTGGGGTGGGCAACAAAATTGACGCGGGATTTGTCTGGCCGTTCGGCCATTGCCTCTACACCGAATAGAGCTCGTCCCTCTCTAAGTGCAATCGCCATTGGGCATTCTTCATAGGGCATAGGAGAGCCGTCGGGATGAAATAACCGTAATCCCTTACACCACTTGTCATTACCCAATTCGGGTTCACAGCCGGAAAATACCACGGCTGTTTGGTTAAAGTGCGTTAACCTGCCTTCGGCATCGGTTGCGTAAATAGCAACAGGTAGTGCATTAATCACGGCGCGCAAATGACGCTCACTTTCGCGCAATGTCTCTTCAGTGCGTTTGATTTCGGTGATGTCGAGGTTAGTGCCGACAATCGATTCTACTTTGCCTTGTGAATCGGTGCGCAAGGTTTCAACAGAGCGGATGTGTCGAATAGCATTGGTGCCGCTTTGTTTGATGCGAAATTCCCGGGTGCTTCCTTTTTGCAAGTGAATAGCATTGTCCCATCCTTTTTGTTCAAGCCTGTCATTGGGCAGTAAGTGTTGTGGCCAGAGGTCGCGCGTTACAATGCCATCGGGAGTCGGTGGTACACCGTAGATGCGGAACATTTGCTTATCCCAACGCATACGATTATCGACAAGATTTAACTCCCAAATGCCTACGCCAGTTGCCTCAGTGGCCAAGCGAACGCGTTCATCACTTTCGCGTAACGCCTGTTCTGATAATTTTCGTTGTGTGACATCGGTAAATAAAATAGCGACCTTCTTGCTACCTTGTTTACCCAAGCGGCAGGTATATATATCAAACCAACGCTGTAGCGATGGAACCTGGTATTCGAAGCGGATAGGCTCCCCGGTTTGTAGCACCTGATCATAAATAGCAAATAGATCAGTTCCTAAATCGGGAATAAATTCGCTGACATATCGCCCCTGTGCATTTTTAAAACTGCTGTGTTTTTCAAAAGACGGATTGATTTCTAAAAATAATTGATCTACGGGTTGATCATTTTTGTAAATAATCTCAGCGACACAGAAGCCCTCGTCAATCGTTTCAAACAAGCTGCGGTAGCGGTATTCAGATTCGAGCATTAAGGCTTCAGCATGCTTGCGTGCAGTGATGTTGCGCAATACGCAGGCTAGATAGCGTTGGCCACCCAAGCGCATTTCATTGACGGCAATTTCCATGGGTAGGAATTGCCCATCCTTTTGCTGCCCTATAACTTCGCGAACGATTCCTTTACTGCGCTCTTCCAGCGACGTTTTATAATAATCCAGTGCACCTGGTGTTCCATCTAATTCGGGGACAATGATGCTAATTTTTTGGCCAACCAATTCAGTAGCTTTATAGCCAAACATTTTCTCGGTTGCGGTATTAACGCTTTCTATTACCTGGGTGCGTGCATTAAAGGTCACTATCCCATCACTCACCGTATCCAATATTGTTTTAATCCGTTCAGTGCTGTCGAGAAGGGCTTGTTGCGCGGCGTTTTCTGCGGTGATATTGCGAAATACTAATACGGCACCAATAACCTGGCCATCGCGGTCGCGAATCGGTGCGCAACTATGGGCGATATTGTATTCCGTACCATCGGGTAGAATGAGTATGTTATTACTTGCTCCCTGGGCAACGCCGTGCAACAACGTTTCTAAAACCGGATTGAGCACGGATTCGCGAGTTTCTTTGTTGACGAGATGGAAAAATTCGCAAATTGATTTGCCAGCGGCCATTTCAATTGTGGATGCCGTTAGCTGTTCAGCCACGTGGTTCATGAGGGTTACCGATGCAGTGCAATCGGTTGCTATTACCGCATCCGCAATTGAGTTGAGCGTCACTTCCAGTTTTCTTTCACTATCTTGCACGGTGATATAGGCAAGATTCAATTGCTGATTCATCGCCTCTTGTTTGTCGAGCGACCGTTTTGTTTCAAGATGGACAAGATCCATTAAGCGCTGATGAATATTGCGATAAATTCCATAGGCAAATGCCTGTGCAAATAGCAGCATAAAAACACTAACGAGTACGATAAACCCAAATAGATACCCCATGTATTTGCGGTGATCACTTCTGTATTGCTGAAGCATTTTATTTTGTATCTTTTCATATTCGTCTAATACGGCGCGAAGATTGTTCATTAGCTCAGTGCCTTCGCCGTTAGTAAATCTGAGAAGTAGATCGCCTGTTTTTATGGTGCCTGTGTCTGCAATAGTGCTTGCCAGAAAATCGAGCTCCTTGTCAATAATAGGTGTGAGCTTTTCAACTTGCGTCATGCTTTCAGTGGTGGTTGATGCATTGCGTAGGCGCTTTATTTCATTTTTTATGTTTTCCCGCGTATGAAGATAGGGCTGCAAAAACCGGTTGTTGTAGGTCAATATATATCCACGAGTTCCGATTTCAGAATCTACAAGTAGCGATAAAATTTTTTGGGCACTATTTATAGCGAGCGTCGTTTGCATGCGAAGCCTGTCGGCTGCTTTCATTCGGTCAAAAAACCAAAATAATGTTGCTGCAATAATCACCACAATAATGGTAGGGGTGCTGAGTAGAAATATATTCTTGCGGGTAACTTTTGCTTTCATAAAATCTACTCTACTACACGGTCATAGACTCATTGTGCTGAAGGGCGTGGAGATTAGTTGTCACTGCATGGGGATTTCATAAGGGCCATAAGGCAGCATGGTTGTACTGGAACCGACGGATAATCCAATTATTGCGTATGCCGGTCTGTTGGATAGCTAACATATCCCCCCCGTTTGGGAAGGTTTGCGTAAGGATGTTCACTGGTTTTGAATCTGGGTCACACTATTTCTGCTGTTTTTACGGCGGGAGAATGAATTGGGCGCTCACTTATTAGCTGAGTAATAAAAATTAATTAGTAAGTACGTAAACGCACAGAGTAGCCATTTAAGTATGAGTAGCATGATGTATTAACCGCCATTTTTTGGTTCTCATTAAGGAGAAAGATAATGGAAACTTATCGTCACTACGTATCCGGTTTTTTTGCGCACCGCGATCAAGCGGAAAAAGTGGTTTCAGAGCTGGTTGTGGCTGGTTTGCCATTGGTACGTATTCACCTTTTTGACAAAGATTCCATGCCGCCTACTCATACGGCTACTGAGAGTAGTGAAGGGGTTTTAAAAGACATTGTTGTTGATGGTGCTATAGGAACAGCTGTCGGAACAGGAGTGGGTGCTTTATTGACTGCGGCAATGGTTGCTGCAAATGTGACGTTATTTGTTGCCAGCCCGTTAATCGGTCCGTTGGTTATGTTGGGTTGGGGGGCGAGTATTGGTGGATTGGTGGGGGCAAGTGTGGGTGCTGCGGAAAAAGTAAAACCTTTGTCCGAATTGGTTCACGATGCAATAGTTAGCGGAAGTCTTGTGGTTGTAGTTGAAACCTTGTCGATTGAAGAGACGGAGACTGCCGGGAAAATTTTCAAGGATGTAGTAGGTGATTACACTGAGGCAGTGTAAATCTCGCTACTGTTAATTAGTAAAAAAATAAAGCCCCCGGTATTACGAGGGCCGATGCTTGTGCGTTATTAATTGCGCAGACGAGTTGAGTAGGGCTTGGTGCCATAATAGGAGTGAAGGTCATTTGCCAGGGTTTTGTCAGCCAAATCTGGCCAGCTGTCTTTATCAAATCCCGGTGCATTTTTCAGTCGATCTTTATCTACATCAAGTAGAAAACGTTTGTTTTCGGTATCGAGTTTAAGAGCAGTCCAAGGTACTGCAAAAAGTTTTTCGCCCATGCCGAGAAATGAGCCAAAAGACAACACGGCATATTCAATATTGCCGGTGGCAACATCGAGCATAATTTCCTTGATATCACCAATGTCTTCATTTTGGAGATTGCAAACATCATTACCTATTAGCGTGTCTGCTCCCATGAGTCGTGGTCCTGGGCCATCATTGTGATGGTCTGCTTTATACATGCCGTAAGTGTCGCGAGTTTCGTAGTTCATTTTTGATCTCCTAATTATCTGCAGGGGGAAAATCATTAAAATAAAAGGATCGCAGTTAATTCCTTTCATCTTGTGCGCACTATAACGAAGCACCTTGTGACGGTCTGTACGAGAGCTAACAGAGTTAAATAAAATAAAAAATTAAGGAAATTAAGATGGATTTATCGATGTAAATGGATTGCAGGAAAATTAATAGAAAGGGAGGTTGTGCAAAAAATCACAGCGAAGCAGCGAGAAAAACGAGGGGCAATATTGCCCCTCTTGAATGGTTATTTGGCTGAGCTTTCATCGCGATGGCCAAGCAACATGCCTAGCACAAAACTCACCACTGCACTGGTTCCAATAATAGCCCAAGGTTTTTCATGGACATACTCATTGGTGCGAGCGGCTGTTTTTCGCGCTTGCGTTAGTATTGTCTCGCCAGCACTATTGATGCGATGTTTGGCGGCATTGATGCGTTGATTAATTTTGATTTTGGCTTGCGCCAAATCGTCGCCAGTCAGCGACGCAGTTTCTTTAACCAAGTTTTCAATATCGCTAACAAAATTCTTAAATTCGTTGGTGATATCTGTCGATGCTTCGTGAATTTTATCTTTACTAATGCCAACTTCTTTTTTGGCGGTATGGGATAGAATTGACATGGCAACTACCTTCTACGTTAAGGGTTAATGAAATATATTTATTGGCAATTGGTTGGATTATTCACCTATTGCCAAACATCCATTTAATCTTAAATAGAGCCAGATTTTTGGTCTGTGTGACATCTAACTTATCTATAAAACCTTTTTTAATTGTCGCTACTTCTCGGGCGTGAGTATGGGTAAAGCTTCTATTAGCGTTGAGATTTCTTCTGGATTTGTTGTGCTGGTGTTATCGGAGTGAAGTTCAAACAGTAATAGCGATCGTTGCGTTACTACGAATGTGTAACCAAAGTCGAAAATTTCTGCTGACCTCGCAGCGGTTAAGTTGGTATCGAGCAAACAATTCCAGCCTATTCCTTTCACGACTTCTGGCAGAGTGAAATTAACGGGAAAATCATGCGCGTTTAATATTAACAATAATGTTGCATCGTGCCCCGGGCGTTGAATTCCTGATACCTGAGCGCGCCCGTCGATGATGACTCCCAGGCAGGATGCATCCGCATTTCCCCAATGCGCCGCGCTCATTTCATCACCGTTGGGGGTAATCCAGGTTACATCTTTAACGCCGGTTGTTTCGTTATAGTTTCCGACCAGAAAACGATTGCGGCGCAAGATCGGGTAATCGTGACGCAATCGAATTAATTGTCGCGTGAAATCGAGCAGCTCTTGCGCTTCTTCATCGAGATCCCAATTCAACCAGTTCAAGTCGTTGTCCTGACAATAAGTGTTGTCATTGCCTTGTTGAGTGTGGCCAATTTCGTCGCCCGCCCGAAGCATAGGTGTACCTTGCGATAGTAATAACGTGGCGAGGTAGTTGCGTATTTGCCGCAACCGAACCGCGCGAATATCGGGATCATCCGTGGGGCCTTCTGCACCGTGATTAAATGACAAACTGTGAGTGTTACCCCGATCATTTTCATCGGCGTTGACTTCATTATGCGGCGCGTTGTAACTCACTAAATCGCGCAGGCTGAAACCATCATGAGCTGTGATAAAGTTAACGGACGAATAAGGCTTGCGGCCACCTTTGTTAAATAGATCGCCTGAAGCAGTAATTCGGCTGGCCAATTCAGGAAGCTTGCCTTTATCTCCTCGCCAGAAAGTGCGCACCGTATCGCGGAAGCGATCATTCCACTCAACCCAGCCCGGAGGGAATGCACCTACCTGATAACCACCTAAGCCACAATCCCAGGGTTCGGCAATCAGTTTTAGCTGACTTAACGTTGGATCCTGGCGACAGCCAACATGGAAGGCGTGGCGTTCGTTGAAGCCGTTTTTTTCGCGCGCCAGAATGGTGCCCAAATCAAAGCGGAAACCATCCACGCCCATATCAATTGTCCAGTAGCGCAACGAATCTGTGACCAACCGTAAGACGCAGGGGTGGGACAGATCCAGCGTATTACCCGTGCCAGAATCATTGATGTAATAGCGTTTGTTATCTGGCATTAGCCGATAGTAGGTGAGATTGTCGATACCGCGCATGGACAGCGTAGGGCCGCGCTCGTTACCTTCGGCGGTATGGTTGTAAACCACATCGAGAATGAGCTCCAGACCTGCATCGTGCAGTGCCGCCGCCATCTCTTTGAACTCGCGCAATTCCCCCGTGGCAAGGTATTCGCAATGGGGCGCCAAAAAGGCGATGCTGTTGTAGCCCCAATAATTTTTGAGCCCTTTTTCCAGCAGCTGATTGTCGTGTACAAAAGCATGCACCGGGAGCAGTTCAAGACTGGTGACGCCAAGTGATTTGATATGTTTGAGTAGGTCTTTGTTGGTCAAGCCCGCAAACGTGCCGCGCAAATGTTCCGGTACCGAGGGGTGACGCATGCTCATGCCGCGCAAGTGAGCCTCGTAAATAATCGTTTTATCCCAAGCGACACTGTGGGAATGTTTGCCCTGCCAGTCAAAGGTCGAGTCGATGACTTTTGCTTTTGGTACAAATGCCGCGCTATCGCGCTCATCGAAGCTCAGGTCGCCATCGGGCGAATCGAGCGTGTAACCAAAGATGGCGGCGTCCCATTTCAGCTCGCCCACCAATTGCTTGGCGTAGGGGTCAATAAGCAATTTGTGATGGTTAAAGCGGTAACCCGCATCCGGCTCGTAGGGGCCATACACGCGATAACCGTAAACTTGCCCTATGCGAACATCCGGCAAATAACCATGCCAGATTTCGTCGGTAAACTCCGGTAATTCAATGCGTTCAAGTTCCCGTTTGCCTTGCTGGTCGAACAGGCAGAGTTCAACTTTGGTGGCGTGGGCAGAAAAAATCGCGAAATTGACTCCCTGTCCGTCCCAGGTTGCGCCGAGGGGAAAAGGCTTTCCCTCGCAAATCCGCATCGTCTGTTTTACTGCCGCATGAATTTTTTCTCTTGTAGTCATGGCCATTCTCCTTGTGCAAAGACAATTGTTACAGGCTCATAGAATCCTGGTTTTTAGTGGCGCGGGGTTTGCGCGCTTTAGTCGTCCCGGGGGCAGATAGCGTATTCGCCTCATCACTGGTTGCGGTTGTTGATGAGGTTGATTTAGATGTTGCCTTTTTGGGTTTGCTCGCGGTTGGCTGAATAGGCTGCGCCGGATTTCCGGGCTGGACGGGGTCGGTCGGGTGAATAGGTTGAGGTGGTGGAGTTGGCGATATGTGCGGTGGCGGTTGAACTGGTGCTATTGGATCAACCGGTACATTGGGTTGCGCAGGCTGGTCTGGTTGAGGGGGCGCGGGATCGATTTCGGGTTTTGGATTCGGGTCGAAGGGCTCTTCCGGCGCAATGATGCTTTTAATATGTCCGGTGACTTTTTCTTGATGGGAGGCGCTTTTTTGAGCCTCTACTAATTTGCAAGCGATCTCCCAATGCCGGTATTCATGTCCGGTCGGGCAGCCTTCAGATTCCCAAATTTGGTGGGCAAATTCGCGGATGCGTTGTTCATGAGCATTCATCGTGCAGTTCTCCTGGGATAGGTGTTTTAAATGTGGATTGGTTGGGTTGAAGGGATGTGATGGAGCGTGCAATCGACAAATGCACCGGGAATCCATCGAGTAGTTGCGCTACCGGCAAACGGCCTGATGGGGCTTGGCACCGCGCGTTGCTGAGCAAAGAGTGAGTAAAAATCCGGCCCGACAGTTGTGAGGGTAATAACACGTGGGTATCTCCCCAGGCACCGGCTGGAATCAGGGGTAAACCGGTATCGTCGAGTAGCGAAGTGGTGAGGCGAGGGATCACGACCAACAAGCAGTTATCCTTGTGTTCGCGCGCAAAGGCGAGCACGTGATCTGCCTGCTCGCCTTCCACCGTTAATGCGTGGTAATCGCCAGCGGAGAACAGTGCTGGATACTGCTTGCGAGTGTTGAGCGTGCGGCTGATCAGCCATTGTTTTAGCCGGCCATCCTGCCAGTGCTGAAGTAAATCAGCCGGCGCAGTGCGTTCTACCTGTGCGAGTGCCTCGCGGCGGGAGGAGAAATCCACGGGTTGGCGATTGTCGGGGTCAACGAGGCTGAAATCCCAAAATTCGGTGCCTTGATACAAGTCTGGCACACCGGGGCATGTCATCCGCAGTAATGTCTGGCTTAGGCTATTAAGCACACCAGCTGGTGCGATGGCACGCGCTGCGGCGCAAATGTCGTGACGCAATTCGACCCTATCTCCACACGTTAGGAGATCAGTGACAAAGCGGGCACAGGCAGCTTCGTAATCGGCATTGGGTGCGCTCCAATGACTGCGTAATTTTGCCTCGCGCAGTGCCTTCTCTTGCCAGCGCAACACCCGCGCGAGAAAGGCTTCCACGGCCGGTTCATCATCGGCCGCCAGTTGGGGTGGCCAGCATCCAAGCAGGGTTTGGTAGAGAATCAGTTCGTCGCCGGGAGATGGCGCGATTCCGTCCAGTAGATCGGTCCGCAACGATTTTGCCGCGGTTTGCCAGCCGGCGACTTTCTCACAAAACCACACGGACCGCTCACTGATCACCGCGAGGCGCGCGCGCGTATCTTCACCGCGTTTATGGTCATGGGTGGCGGTGGTCAGCAAGTTATGCGGGAAGCTTCCTGTGCGCTCACTGTTGCGCGCATGAAACTGCGTGGGTGGTGCGCTGAAATGTTGCGGATCAAAGCCGACGTCGTTGCGTGATAACAGTACCGCCGAGCGATAGCAGGCGGTGTCCTCAACTGCTTTGGCAGCGGCCGGGGAGGTGAGCTGCTGGAAGCGCGCAAGCACTTTCCGCCGCAAATCTCGTGTTGCACCGGGGGGTAACTCATGCAAGGGTTCCCCGCCAAGCCAGCGGTCAAGATGCTCGAGTAGTGGCCAATCAGCTTCGGC
>NZ_JBRFPI010000025.1:0-4369 GCF_053579595.1 Cellvibrio sp. | reverse complement strand
AAGGTCGTCTTCGCGCCTGCCAATGCGCGATTAAAGAACTCAATCTGGTCAGACGCGGTGCGGCCACAAACGGTGACATAAGTGCGATAGACCGGAAAATGGATGACCAATTCGATCAGCGCGCGGCGCAATGCGCTGAGAGTGAGGTCGCGGGTGTGTATATCGAGACGGGCAATCGACAGCAGACCTTGCGCGACGGTTTCCACGTCCCCGGCCAGATTGCTGGAGAGTACCAGGCGCCGCGCTTCTTTAACTTCGTCCTCAAATGTCCCGATGCGTCCACTCACGCGGCTCCATACATCGTAAAGTTGAAATGCTCCTTTGGGATCGTGTTGCAACAGCGATACCTGATTCATAAATTCATAGCCGGTGGTGCCATCGAGCATCCAATCCCGCGCAAGTTGTTCGCCCTCTGCCAGTATTTTTTCCGCATAAAGGGGCAGGTGGTACTGTCTCAATTCCGGTGGGCGCATGAGTACCAAGCGATCAAGGCGGCGGCGTAGTTTGCGGCAGTAGGTACGTGGATTGGCCAAGCCATCCACATGATCGATACGCAGCCCATCAATTATCCCGCGCTCAATCAGCTCAAAGATCCGGGCGTGGATTGCTTCAAACACCGGCTGTCGTTCCACCCGCAATCCGCCCAGTTCATTCACATCGAAGAACCTACGCCAATTGATATCGTCAGCGGCGGTGCGCCAGCTAGCTAGCCGGTAATACTGCAGTTCCAGCAGATGATGGAGCCTATCCAGATTGTCGGTCGATCGTCCTCCACCGGAATCCGCGATTGCAGATTCGTGCTGTACGGAGGTATCTGGTGAGGCGTTATTCGGTGTAATGCGATACAGGGCAAGCACAGCGGCGATACTGTCGCGCTGTGGGGGTTGCCGGGCGGTCTCACGCAGTTCCTGATGCAGGATAGGGGCAGCTTGCCAGCCATCAGCGCTGGTTTCGAGAGCGGCAAAAGGTTGGGCGAATGCCTGCAAAACAGGGTCAGGGGTGTTGTACAGGATATGGCTATAGCTCGCCGGGCTCAGCGGGAAATAGTGGTCAAAGTGGCGTGCGTAAAACTCGCCCGTGTCTTCGTTGAAATGGACGGTAATTTCGCCTGCTGCCAATACTTCGCCGTAGTTGGTCCGCAAGAAGGGAACTAATAACTGCCCTTTAAGAGCCGGGTCGGGGGAATTCCACTGGATATCAAAAAACTTGGCGTAGCGGCTTTTGGCTCCCCATTTCAGCGCATCAAGCCACCAGGGGTTATCGTCCTTACCTACGGCCATATGGTTAGAGACGATATCGACAATCAAGCCCATGTCATATCGTCGCAGTTCGGCGACCAGGCGCTCCAGCGCCTCCTCTCCGCCTAGCTCTGGATTTACCTGCGTGGGGTCGACGACATCGTATCCATGTTGCGAGCCTGCACGCGCTTTGAGGATGGGTGACGAGTAGATATGGCTTATCCCCAGTTGGCTAAAATAGGCGACCAAGGGTATCGCGTCATCAAACGTAAAATCGCGATGGAATTGCAGTCTGACAGTGGCACGAACGTCTGGCATCGTGTTGAGTTCCCGCAGGGTATCAATTAAAACAATACCCGCTTTGTCTCAAATCCTGCGCATTGCTGTCTGTTGGTTAGCTAACAAAGGGGCGTGCAGAGACTAAAGGCGCATAACGGCGACTGCACTGTTGGGCGGGAGGACTCCTTGTTGGTAATCAGATTCCGATACGTTATGGCGAAACAAGGGTTGCTCACCGTCCCACGAGGGGGATGCCATTACTCGCGACTGCGACAGATTGAGGTAAATACCCAGCTGGCTACCGTTACCCAAAATCCACGCCGCCCTTATCGCTCTCGGACCCATGATGGTGGTGCCAGTCGAACGTGCCTCGGGTAAGTGTGGAATAATCTGGGTGTGGCGCAGGGTGAGGAGCTGCTGGTAAAACTTCCACCAACGTTCGCGTTCTGACTGCTGGCCTTCCTCTTGCTCGCCAGCGTCCATCTTCCCGGTGAGTTCTATTCTGGAACTGAGAAAAGTGCTAATAGCGTTAGGGTCGGGGATTTGCTGGCGCATTAATGGATCCTTAAATTGGGTGAAATGCGCAAATTCTGCCCGCCGCCCATCGCGTACTGCTTTGGCCAAATTGTCTTCATGGTCGGTGAAATACAAAAACGGGTGTTTTTCTCCCCATTCTTCACCCATAAATAACATCGGGATCATGGGCGAGAGAAGCATCAAGGTTACCGCTGCTTTTAGGGCATCTGGGTCGGTAATCTGGGGCAATCGCTCGCCCAATGCGCGGTTGCCCACCTGATCGTGGTTCTGTAAAAAAAGTACAAAAGCCGTCGGCGATAGATGGGCGCTGGGTTCACCACGGTAACGTCCGGTATGGCTCATCTCACCCTGGTAAATAAATCCTTCACCCAGGCAGCGTGCCAGCTTCACCGTAGGGGATTTGGCGAAATCGGCGTAATAGCCTTCATCTTCACCAGTGAGCAAATAATGCAGTACATTGTGGCCGTCATCATTCCATTGGGCATTGAACCCCTCTTCCAACAGACTGGAGGAGTTGTCTTCATTTTCCAGAATTAGATGAACATGGCGATTGAACGGAAGGGCGCTGCGTACCCGCTCAGCCAGTTCGACCAGAAAATCCTTTTCGCTGATCGCATGCACTGCATCCAGCCGCAAGCCATCAAAGCGATAGTCGAAAATCCACATCAAGGCGTTTTCGCAAAAAAAATCGCGCACTTCGCGCTTGCGAAAATCAATTGCGGCTCCCCAGGGGGTATGTATGTCGTGACGGAAGAACCCGCTTGCATACTCACCAAGATAATTCCCATCCGGGCCAAAATGGTTGTAGACCACATCCAGAAATACCATTAGACCCAGGCTGTGGGCAGTATCAATCAGGCGCTTCAATTCGTCCGGTGTACCGTAAGACGCCTCCGGGGCGAAAGGCAATACACCGTCATAACCCCAATTGCGAGTACCGGGAAACTCATTAATGGGCATTAGCTCAATAGCGGTTATCCCCAATCGTGCCAGCGAAGGCAACAGTCTCTCGACCTTGCTGAAACCGCCAATCAGCCCGACATGTAGTTCATAAATTACGGTCTGGTGCCAGGGCAAACCTTCCCAGGAGTTGGTTTGCCAGGGGTATGACTGATCGACCACGCAACTCAAGCCATGGGCATCACCATGCTGGAGGCGGGCAGCAGGATCAGGTACACGTACCTTGTCATTGATGATGTAACGATAGGCTGTGCCAGCAGCACATTCAACGCAGGTGCTGTACCAGCCGTTTTTTTGATATTCCATTGGGTAAAGCCGTCCATCACCCAAGCTGACATCAACTTTGTCCGCATCGGGAGCCCATAGTGAAAAACGTGTGCTGCCATCGGGTAATGGAAAGGCGCCGTGGGAATATAGCCCCATTGGTGAAGCGCTCTCACGCGCCGATTTTTCAAGGCAAGTTAAAGGGGGCATAGCGTACCTCCGCGTAATTTGATTGCTGTCTCACGGCCGCTAAAAGGGTTTGGTAAAGACGGGTATAGGGTTGCACAGATTTGCGCCAGGAAAGGGGGGCAGACATTGCTTTGCAGCGCATGGCACATAACAGCTCAGGACGTTTGAATACCTGAAGCGCTCGCTCGACGGCTCCGCGATAGCTTTCCAGGTTGGGATCGCGAAATAAGAAACCACTTAGCCCATCTTCAATCGTGTCCGCCAAGCCACCAGTGCGACGCGCTATAGGTAAAGAGCCGCAGCGCTGTGCATAAAGTTGGCTGAGTCCACAGGGTTCAAAGCGCGAGGGCATCAATAGAAAATCACTCCCGGCAAAAATACGTCGCGCAGTAGTTTCGTCGAACCGGGTATCAACACCCACTTGGCGTGGGTGGCGTTTGGCAAGTTGCTGCATGCGCGCTTCCAGCTCCGATTCACCGCAGCCCATCACTATTAATCGACCACCCGCATTGATAATTGAATCGGTGACTTTGAGCGTTAGGTCCACTCCTTTTTGATGCGCGAGGCGCGACACCACAGCAAAAATTGGATTGGTGTTGTGCGGTAAATTAAAAATTTTTTCTATGTAATGGGTGTTTACTTTTTTACGTTCCCATTGCCGTGCACCAAAACTTTCTATTAAATGCGGATCGGATGTGGGTTCCCAACTTTCATCAATTCCGTTGATAATTCCACTCAATAATCCTTGTTCAAATTTGTTTTTTAGCAAGCCTTCCAACCCGCAGCCAAAAAGTGGTGTTGTTATTTCACGCGCATAGGTTTCACTCACCGTGGTTATGTGCTGTGCATACACAATACCCGCTTTTAAAAATGAGAGCTTTCGATAAAATTCCATGCTGTCG
>NZ_JBRFPI010000024.1:0-21983 GCF_053579595.1 Cellvibrio sp. | reverse complement strand
CCACGTCAGGTAGCTATGGCACTGGCGAAAGAATTGACTAACCACAGCTTGCCGGAAATTGGTGAAGCTTTTGGCGGCCGCGACCACACCACGGTATTGCACGCCTGCCGCAAGATTAAGGAATTACAGGAAGAGACCGCAGATATCCGCGAAGATATGAAAAACTTGCTGCGTTCGCTGACAACTTGATTTATAAACGCTGTTGTTTTGTGTTTCATCCCGTAGAGATAAAAACGCCATAAGTCCCGGAAGATTACTTAAGAGACCATCACATGAAATTTGCCGTATCCCGCGAAGCCCTGCTCAAACCCTTACAACTGGTAGCTGGTGTGGTGGAGCGTCGTCAAACGCTGCCGGTGTTATCCAACGTGTTGATCCAGCTCAATGGCGATCAACTCTCGCTCACTGGTACTGATCTGGAAGTGGAGATTGTCGGGCGTATTACGCTGGAGCAAGCGGGCGTCTCGGGCGATATCACAGTTCCAGCACGTAAGCTGCTGGATATCTGCAAATCCCTACCTGATGGCAGCAATATTGAGTTTTTTCTGGAAGAAAGCCGGATTATGGTCAAATCTGGCCGCAGCCGCTTTACCCTGTCTACCTTACCGGCAGCTGATTTCCCAAATGTGGAAGACACGCCCGGTAACCTTCGTTTTAGCTGTGCCCAGCAAGAAGTTAAGCGTCTTATTGAACGAACTGCCTTTGCCATGGCTCAGCAGGATGTGCGCTATTACCTGAATGGTATGTTGTGGGAAGTTCGTCAGGATCAATTGCGCGTAGTGGCTACTGATGGCCACCGTATGGCGATGTGTACCCGCGCCGTAGCAGTCAATACCAGCGATGTAATCCAGGCGATCTTGCCGCGCAAAGGTGTGTTGGAATTATCGCGCTTGCTGGATGATTCTACGGCGCAAGTGGAAGTGGTACTTAGCTCTAACCATATCCGCGTCACGTCTATGGATTACACCTTCACCTCGAAATTGGTCGATGGCAAGTTCCCCGAGTACGAGCGGGTGTTACCGCGCGGGGGCAACAAGGTAGTGATAGGCTCACGTCTGGAATTGAAACAAGCATTTGGCCGCACAGCCATTTTGTCTAACGAAAAATATCGCGGTGTGCGCCTGCTATTGTCGGACAGCACCCTGACTATAGTGGCCAACAACCCTGAGCAGGAAGAAGCAGAAGAGCAGGTCACGGTCGATTACACGGGTGAATCGCTTGAAGTAGGTTTTAACGTAAGCTATCTGCAGGATGTTACCAACGTTATCAGCAATGAAAATGTGAAAATTACCCTCTCGGATGCCAACTCGAGCGCCCTGTTGGAAGAACCCGAAAATAGCGATTCCCTCTACGTAGTTATGCCGATGCGCCTGTAATGGCGCATTGGTAGTTCCTGTCTTGCCGGTCGTATGACCTTAAAACGCCTGCTTATCCAAAACCTGCGCAATCTGGAAGGAGTTGATATAACTCCTTCGCAGCAGGTGAATCTTATCTATGGTGAAAACGGCTCAGGTAAAACCAGCATCCTGGAAGCCATCAACCTGCTTGCTTTGGGCCGCTCTTTTCGCAGCCATAAACACAAACCCCTGATCAATCACCAGCAGCAGTCATTTACCGTGTTTGGCCGCGTCCATGCGGACGATGGATCGGAAGTTCCAATTGGAATAAGCCGAAGTCTGGATGGTGATGCCAGTTTTAAGGCCAATGGTGTACTTGTACCATCGGCCGCAGATCTTGCGGCTTACTTACCAGTGCAAGTGATTAACTCAGATACTTTTTTATTATTGGAAGGCAGCCCAAAAGTCAGACGACAATTTATTGATTGGTTAGTGTTTCACGTGGAACCTAATTTCTTCCCTGCGTGGAAAGCCATTCAGCGCTGCCTTAAACACCGCAATAGCCTCTTGCGCCGTGATAGAATAGACCCCTTTGAATTGGCCATCTGGGACAAAGAATTAGTCGGTTTAACCGATATTATCCATGACTTTCGCACCCGGTGTATGGCGCAGTTTCAGGAAACCTTTGCCGAATTGCTAAAGGAATTTATCAATATTGATGGTATTGCTCTGGGCTACTATCGCGGTTGGGATAAAGATAAAACCTATGCTGATGTACTCAGTGCGAGTTTTGAACGGGATAAACGCCAGGGGTTTACCCACTTGGGTAGCCATAGAGCCGATTTAAAAATAATGGTGAATGGCTTGGATGCCGCAGAAGTCCTCTCGCGTGGCCAACAAAAGCTGCTAGTCTGTGCGCTTAAAATTGCCCAAGGCTATGTATTCACGCGGATTACTGGGCGTAAATCGATTTATTTGGTAGATGATTTACCAGCAGAGTTAGATGAAAAACACCGAGCTCTATTGGTTCATTGGTTGGATACCATGGGCACCCAGGTATTTATTACCGGGGTAGAGCCAGAAACCCTGGCATCCAGCTGGCGCGACAAGACGAAAATAACCCCAAAAATGTTCCACGTGGAACAGGGTAGGGTGACCGAGGTGAGTTAATTACCTGGTTATTATCGAAAGAGATATTACCTAAAGAGATTATGCACAGCTTGTTTATCCAAGCTGCTACTGAACAAAAAAGCGGAGAAATGCTATGTCAGAAGAGAATGTTTACGACTCGTCCAGTATTAAAGTCCTCAAGGGCTTGGATGCGGTGCGTAAGCGCCCAGGGATGTACATTGGTGACACAGATGATGGTTCAGGCTTGCATCATATGGTGTTTGAAGTGGTCGATAACTCTATCGATGAAGCGCTCGCCGGTCACTGTGACGAGGTGCGCGTGGTTATCCACCCCGATGAAACCGTCTCTGTCTCTGACAATGGCCGCGGTATTCCTACTGAGATGCACGAAGAGGGTGTATCAGCCGCTGAAGTAATCATGACCGTACTCCATGCGGGCGGTAAGTTTGATGACAATACCTACAAGGTATCCGGTGGCCTGCACGGCGTGGGTGTATCGGTAGTAAATGCCCTGTCTGAGTACCTGAAGCTGACGATCCGTCGCGGTGGCAAGATCCACGAGCAGATCTATCGCCACGGTGTACCCGATGAAGCGCTCAAAGTAGTAGGCGATTCAAGCACCACCGGGACTGAAATCCACTTCAAACCCTCAGCCGCAACCTTTACCAATATTGAATTTCACTTCGAATTACTGGCCAAACGCCTGCGCGAGCTCTCGTTCCTGAACTCGGGTGTGCGCATTGTGTTGAAAGACGAGCGCAGTGGTAAGGAAGAGGTTTACCAATACGAAGGTGGTTTGCGTGCATTCGTAGACCATTTAAACAAGAACAAAACCACCATTAATAAGATGGTGCACTTTGTATCGCTCAAGCGCGATGATGGTATAGGTGTGGAAGTAGCGCTGCAGTGGAATGATTCCTTCCAGGAAAACCTGTTCTGCTACACCAATAACATCCCGCAGCGCGACGGCGGTACCCACTTGGCCGGTTTCCGCGCCGCGCTAACCCGTGGTTTGAACACCTATATCGAGAAAGAAGGTATCGCCAAGAACGCTAAAGTGGCCACTACCGGTGACGATGCCCGTGAAGGACTGACTGCAATTATCTCAGTAAAGGTGCCCGATCCTAAATTCTCCAGCCAAACTAAAGACAAACTCGTTTCCTCCGAGGTGAAAACTGCCGTAGAGCAGGAGATGAATGAGCACTTCGGCGCTTACCTGCTGGAAAATCCCCAAGAAGCTAAAGCTATTGTGGGCAAGATGATTGATGCAGCCCGCGCCCGTGAAGCCGCGCGTAAAGCGCGGGAGATGACCCGCCGCAAGGGGGCATTGGATATCGCTGGTCTGCCCGGCAAGCTGGCCGATTGTCAGGAAAAAGATCCCGCGCTTTCCGAACTCTACCTGGTAGAGGGTGATTCTGCAGGCGGTTCAGCTAAACAAGGCCGCGCGCGTAAGACTCAAGCAATCCTGCCGCTCAAGGGTAAGATCCTCAACGTGGAAAAAGCCCGTTTCGATAAGATGTTATCCAGTGCGGAAGTGGGCACCCTAATTACCGCACTCGGTTGCGGTATCGGTAAAGAGGATTACAACCCGGAAAAACTGCGCTACCACAGCATCATTATCATGACCGACGCCGACGTGGACGGTTCACACATCCGCACCCTGTTGCTGACCTTCTTCTTCCGTCAAATGCGCGAGCTGATCGAGCGCGGCCATATCTATATCGCCCAACCACCACTGTACAAAATTGCCAAAGGCAAGCAAGAACAGTATCTGAAAGATGAAGCAGCGATGACCGAGTTCCTGACTCAGGCAGCGCTTGAAGATGCGAGTCTTTACGTCAATCCAAGCGCGCCACCCATCGCCGGTGAAGCCCTGGAGAAGCTGGTGTATGAATACCGCAAAGTGATGGCCACTATCGATCGACTGTCGCGCCTCTACCCAGCTGATGTATTGGAAAAGATGATCTACTTACCCGCTGTTCGCCCTGAGCATCTTGCTGATCAAGGCCATATGCAGCAGTGGTGTGACCAAATGGCCGCGCACTTCAGTATCGATGCGCGTGCCGGCAGCCAGCGCTACATCATTACTGTGCGTGAGGATACCGAGCGCCACTTGTTTATGCCGCAGGTAGAAATCACTGCCCATGGCATTGCGACTCCTTACCCGTTTAACCATGACTTTTTTGCCTCGGGTGAATACGCGTCCATTGTTTCACTGGGTGAGAAGCTGGAGAGCCTGATCGAAGAGGGCGCCTATATCCAGCGCGGCGAGCGCAAACAACCGCTGTTCAAGTTTGCTGAAGGTCTGGAATGGCTGATGAAAGAGTCGCGCAAAGGCTACAACATCCAGCGCTATAAAGGTCTGGGCGAGATGAACCCGGAGCAATTGTGGGACACCACTATGAACCCGGAAACTCGCCGTATGCTGCGTGTGACTATCCAGGACGCAATTGCCGCCGACCAGATCTTTACCTGCCTGATGGGTGATAACGTGGAACCACGCCGTGAATTTATCGAAACCAACGCACTTGCGGTGGCAAACCTTGATATTTAAAAACTATTAGTTTTTATTAATTAATAGTTAATTAAATATATGAAATAGAAGGTCGAATTCACACGAATTCGACTTTTTATATTCAGAAATGAAATAAAAAATGTCGCATATTTCACTATTTTACGATTTTTGCTGGTCTATACTCAGCCCGTAGTGAGTGGTTTTGATGAGATTAACTGCGTAGCGAGATGACTTTGATGACGACCGATAAAAAAACTCCCAAGGTATTATTAACCCAGATTGAAGATGCACTTGAAGAGCGTCAGCGCCAAGACCGGCGCCAATACCGTGAAGGTATTCCACAGGATGTACCTCACGAGCGTCGTCGGGGCGACCGCCGTGAACGCAAAGCGGCAAAATAATCAACCAACAATAAAGGGGCTAACAAGCCCCTTTATTTTGCCCGCGAGAAATTACTATTTAGGGCAACACGTGTCTATCTCAAGAAAGTCCCGCTGGTACCTATCTTACCGATACCATTCAACACATAAATCCCCGCCGAATAGCTGGCCACACTAAAGCTGATAGTGCCGTTAGTGACGTTGATGCTAGTGCCGGTGACCGCATCGCGATAGGTCCCATTCTTAACACCATTGACAGTGATTGACTGGCTGCTGCTGGAGGCCAAACCCACCACCGCATAACTTCCCTCCGACGATAAATCGCGTACAAAACTCATGCCGGCACCCCATTCACTCACCTGCGTACTCGGCGCTTTTTGTAGCGCGGGAATGGCGCTGCGGATCTGGTTAAGGCGTTTTATGTGCTGATAGAGCGGATGGCTTTGGGTGGTTGCTAGATTTTCCAGATGGGGACCGAAATAAGCGCGGCCCGTCTGGTCGATAGTATCGCTGTTGCCGGCGATATCCTGTGGCAGGCCGCCCTGGAACATAATCTCTTCGCCGTAATAAAGAGTGGGGATGCCGCGGTTGGTCCAAAGCAGGTTGTAGACCATAGCCGCGTTGCCCATCTCGCCGCCGTAGCGATATTTAAAATCGTTGTCCGGGCCGACATCGTGGTTCTGGAAGAAGGTCACTAACTGGGTGGCGTCGCCGTAGACCCAGTCCATCGCCATCACCCCACCAATACCGCCGAAGTGGCCGCGGGTAACGTTATCGCGGAAGGTGGAGAAGACCGAGAAATCCAGTACCGAGAAACCTGAATCGCCGCCGGCGCGCGGGTCGGCCGGGTTACTGGTGGTGCGCGTATACCACCAGGGGCGGATCACTGCGCTGGCGTTATCGTTGGCGATTTCCGAGCCAAAGCCGGTACCTTTCACCAGATTCTCACCGAATACAAACAGACCGGGTTTATGCGCTTTCCAGGTATTGACGTAACTGAGCAACTCATTGCGCTCGATATGTTTCACGGTGTCCAGACGGATAGCATCCACGCCCATATCCAGATACATCTTCATAGCACCGTTGAGATAGTCTTTTACATTCTGGCGGCCAGTGGCCAAGTCGATAGTGTCGCCGGCCATATGTTTGCGCTGCAGCGCGAGTGGGCTCTCCCAATCGCCGCCCGACATAAAGCCATCCAGGTGATACCAGTTGGGGTCGAGGCTAGCGGCATCTATACCGAAGAAGCGATTGGCGTCATAACCCGCTTTAGGCACAGTCACACCGGTTTTGGGGTCAACTAGTGGGGTTATCCCCGCTGAATCGCTAGTGTGGCGCTCCTTGAACCACTGGGGAGCGACCGGATTATCGTTATCGTCGCGGAAAGTGCTTTTATAATCGCCTAAATTGCCGAGATAAGGTCCGTTAACGATGTTCCCTTGCACCCCGCCAGCTGGTACGTAGTATTTGATTGGCAGATGATCGATCCAGACCGCATTGCGCAAACCATATTGGCTCGAGTGGTTGATCACCACATCCTGGATCACTTTCAAACCTTTGGAATGGGCTGCATCGATAAAATTCTTGTAGCTGGCATCGGGAGATTCCAAACGCGGGTCAACTTTGTAAAAGTCGTAGGCGTGATAGCCGTGATAATCCAGGCCAGAGCGGTTCTCTACCGGCGGCGTAACCCAGATGGCGGTAAAGCCTAGATCCTTGATGTAATCCAACTTTTGAATCAGGCCTTTAAAGTCGCCGCGCCAATGTGGATCGCCCGCTTTGTAGCGGTCGCGGTTGTAATAATTGTTGCTCGCATCGCCATCGTAAAAACGCGCGGTAAGCAAAAAGTAAATCGTCTCTTTGCGGAAATCGCCATTCACAATACTGGTGATAGAGCTGGTTGCGCTGCTACTTACACGGCTGGAATTTATCGACGAAAGCGAAGCTGAAGTCGTCGATAAAACTGAAGATGAATTTACAGAAGATTTTATGCTGCTTGCACTGTTGGAAACACTACTGGAAGAGAGCGAGGTAGTGACGGGTGTTAGCGTGTACGCAAGCGTTACGTCATTCACCTGTACGCGATAAGTACCCACCAAATTAGTGAAAATATCGCTGCCGTTTTGATTCAGAATTCCATCGTTATTGCTATCGCCGTAATTCACTGACCAGTTAGTGGTGGTATCAAATTTAAAGCGCTGGTTAGTTTGTCCATCCAATACAATTTGTGTTGACCAGATATTATTGGCTACCAAATTCATGGGCGTTGTTGACCATCCATTCGCCGTCCCGCGAAAATTCAGTGCAGAAAAATTCTTGGTAAACCCAACTGAATCGCAACTGCTAACGGATTGGAGTGCGATATTTTTGTTGCTCGAATTAAACGTAATCTTGTAAGACTGATTAGCAGCAACTGTGTAATCGTTAGCGGGATAACTTTCACTCCAGTTGCCGGTGCGATCAATTTTAAAACGCGGATTGGTACTGGCCGCACCAAAGGTTTGGCAGGTGGAAAATTCCGTAGTGTTGACGGAGGTCAGCGCAGTCGTAGACCAGTTGTTAGGCGTGCCGCGAAAATACCAATCGGCATAGCAAAGATTGCCGAACAGCAGCGAGCCAGCCGCTATCAGCTTGATAGATAGGTTCATAATGTCCTCATGTCAGGGTTGTTAGTTATTGTGTGACGTTATTTTTGAGATACAGGCTTACACTGCGACGACAAAATCGCGCAGGGAGTTAAAGGTCGCAAATACGACTAAGAGGAAAGGCTTAAACAGCAAGCAGATACATCAATATTATTGTTGTTATTGATAAGGACAGGGCATGTCCGATAAATCTGTTTAAGCCTATGTGTTGACGCTAGGACAAAACAACAAACTGCATACGTATGCAGCGAATGAATACGTATGTAAAAAGACAATATCGATAAAAATGCGGATTAAAACGATAGCGGTTTTTTATCCAGCCCCCATTTTTTTATGCGCGAGGCGAGAGTGGTAGGTTTAATGCCCAGAATATTTGCAGCACCTCCAGCACCGTAAATTTTCCCATCGGCTTTTCGCAGTGCATCCAGAGTCGCTTGATACTGCAAATTTTTAACACTTTCTTCTGTTAGACATTCTGCTCCTTGTGGTAACTGTTTTACTGCTGGTGTAGACGTTAGTGGAAAATCATCCAGTACCAATTTATCACCCAAACTTAAAATGACTTGCCGCTCGATACGATTTTCCAGCTCGCGAATATTGCCCGGCCAAGGGTATTCCTGCAGACGCTGAATTTGGCCGAGCGATACTTTTAACGTCGGTTTATGGAAGCGTTGGCAAGTCGCTTTTAAAAAATGCGCAACCAGCAGAGGGATATCCTCCAATCGCTCACGTAAGGGTGCGGAGCGAATCGGAAATACATTCAAGCGAAAATACAAATCCTCGCGGAAGAGGCCTTGATCAACCAAATGCTTTAAATTGCGATTGGTAGCTGCAATAACCCTTACGTCTACTTTCCGGGTGATAGATTCACCGACCCGTTCAAATTCCCCATCCTGTAATACGCGCAATAATTTTCCCTGTAGTGCTATAGGTAATTCACCTATTTCATCCAAAAATAAAGTGCCACCATCAGCCACTTCAAAACGCCCAAGGCGGGCATTGACGGCGCCGGAGAATGCACCGCGTACATGGCCAAAAAATTCGCTTTCAAATAATTCCGGTGGAATGGCCGCGCAGTTAACCCGAATTAATGGGCGTTGATTACGCTCACTCGCGCGATGAATAGCACGCGCAATTAATTCTTTCCCTGTGCCGGATTCGCCGGTAATCAATACGGTTGCGATTGTTGGGGCAACCAGCTTGATCTGGTAATCAATCTGCTGCACAACTGCGCTATTACCCACAATATGATGGGAGTTAAAACCTTCGCTGATTTCCTGTTGTAAATAGGCATTTTCCAATTCCAGTTTGTGGGTCAATTGTTTAACTTGCTCCAAGGCCTCGCGCAGTTCTTCCATCGTGGAATGCAATTTTGCTTCAGCGCTTTTTCGCTCTGAAACATCTCGAAAAATCACCACGGCTCCCATGAGTTTTTCCTGGTCATAAACCGGTGTGCTGGTGTATTCCACTGGTACGGCGTGACCATCGCAACACCAGAAGACTTCATCGTCTACGCGTCGCACTGTACCGTCGCGAAACGCGGCAAAAATCGGACAGTCCTGCACACAATAATCCGAACCATCGGTATGGCTGTGGTGAATCGCCAAATGAATATTTTTGCCGAGCAACTCATCAGCCTTCCAACCCAAAATCCGTTCAGCAGCCGGGTTGACGAAAGTTGCACGTCCTTCCGCATCCACACCATAAATACCTTCACCGGCCGCATTTAATAAAAGTTGGTTTTGTTGCGCGAACTCCTGAAATACCTGGCTGATAGCGGGAATAACAGTGTGTTGATGGTGGCACGGCGATGTAATTATTTGGTTCACGCGAGTCTCCTCTATGAATTACTCATACCAGTTACAACGAAAAATCGTGCCAAGCTCAACGAAGTTTCGTTGATCACGAAATTTCGTGTTGGCATATGACGATGAAGAAAATAAAAAATTGAATGAAATCAGCGGATTGTGATTTTTTGCATTATTGGCACAAGGATCGCAATCACTGATCTTGTACAACAAAATTCAACAACTCATTTTTCAGACCATTACACAGATGCGCCACTTACTGGTGCCCTGTGCCTAAAAAGGGGGCGTTATGCGCAACAAAAGTTTGAGTGATGCCTACGATAGTGAAGTGTCTTTAACCCACACCAAAGGTTGCTCGTGCGAATCCTGCCAATTGGCGATGAATCCGCAAGCCTATGCCCAAGCGTTGGAAAATCAGGCGGAAAAAAATTCGGGCTTATCTGTTGGGCAGGATACAAAAACCCCACGCTTCGCTTCTGCCGATGAGCTGATGGATCGCGCGATTGAAAATACCATTGTGCGCGCACTCTTCAATCAGGATGACAACAGTCGCCGTCGTTTTATTCGTGCGATAGGCGGGGGAACCCTTGCTGCCGCTTTGTCATCCGTATTGCCTCTGGGTGCAATTAAGGCCGCAGCCAAAGAACAGGGCGGCCCGTTAGAGAAGAAAAAACTCAGTGTGGGCTTTGTGCCTATCACCTGTGCTACGCCGATTATCATGGCGCATCCCATGGGTTTTTACGCAAAACACGGGCTTGAAGTGGAAGTCATTAAAACCGCTGGCTGGGCAGTTGCGCGCGATAAATCCCTCGCGGGTGAATACGATGCTTCGCATATGCTCACACCCATGCCACTGGCGATGAGCCTGGGTGTAGGCTCAACCGCTAAACCTTTCATCATGCCGGCGGTGGAAAATATTAATGGCCAGGCAATTGTGTTGCATGTGGATCACAAAGATAAACGCGACCCCAAGCAGTGGAAGGGATTTAAATTTGGCGTGCCCTTTGAATTTTCCATGCACAATTTTTTATTGCGTTATTACCTCGCTGAACACGGTATTGATCCCGATAAAGATGTGCAGATTCGTGTGGTGCCGCCGCCGGAAATGGTTGCCAATTTGCGCGCGGGCAATCTCGATGGGTACCTTTCGCCAGATCCGTTTAATCAACGCGCAGTTTGGGAAAAAGTCGGCTTTATCCACACGCTCACCAAAGACATCTGGGATGGTCACCCTTGTTGCGCCTTTGCTTGCAGCAAAGAATTCGCGCTGACTAATCCCAATACCTATGGCGCATTGCTGAAATCGATTGTTGAAGCAACGCACTTTTCATCAGCTGCAGAAAATCGCAAAGATATTGCAGCGGCAATTGCTCCCGCCAATTATCTCAACCAGCCGGTGCAAGTGATTGAACAAGTATTGCTTGGTCGTTATGCCGATGGTTTGGGCGCCGTCAAGAATGATCCCGCGCGAATTGATTTTGATCCTTTCCCCTGGCATTCCATGGCGGTTTGGATTCTCACGCAAATGAAACGCTGGGGTTACATCAAAGGGGATATGGATTATCAAGGCATTGCACGCGAAGTGTATCTCGCTGCCGATTGCGAAAAAGTGATGAAAGAGTTGGGCTATGCGGTGCCGACTAGCACCAACAAAAACTATTTCATTATGGGTAAAGAGTTTGATGTAACCAAACCGGAAGAATACATCAACAGCTTTGCGATTCGGAGAAGTTAACCATGCGTTCGCTGGATATTCGCGCGTGGGTTTTATCACTAACATTTTTAGTGATTGTTTTGGGTACCTGGGAATTTGCAGTACAGGTACCTGAAACAACTGAAGCGCAATCTGAATATGAATTGCTAATGGGCGGTGCGGAACAGGAAGCGCGAATTCCACCGCCATCGGCAATTGCTGTGCGTGCATGGGAAGAGTTGAGCAATCCATTTTATGATGCAGGCCCCAACGATAAGGGCATAGGTATTCAATTAGGTTATTCGATTTACCGTGTCCTGAGTGGATTCTTTCTTGCAGTAATTATCGCACTGCCGGTGGGGTTTTTAATCGGTATGTCGCCGCTCATGTATCGCGCTTTAAATCCCTACATTCAATTGTTGCGCCCTATATCGCCGCTGGCCTGGATGCCGCTCGCACTATTTGTAATTAAAGATTCTGAAACCTCTGCGATATTTGTCATTTTTATTTGTTCGATTTGGCCGATGCTATTGAATACTGCATTTGGTGTGGCCAACGTGCGCGAAGATTGGATTAATGTCGCCCGCACCCATGAACTCTCACCTTTACGCACTGCGTTCACCGTTATTTTACCTGCGGCAGCGCCGACTATTTTAACCGGCATGCGCATTTCTATCGGCATCGCCTGGTTAGTCATAGTCGCTGCAGAAATGTTGGTAGGAGGAACCGGGATTGGCTACTACGTGTGGAATGAGTGGAACAATCTGGATTTAACCAGCGTGATTTTTTCGATTTTAATGATTGGTGTGGTGGGCATGTTGTTAGATTTGATGCTCACTGCCGCTACTAAATTAGTGCAGTACGAGGAGTAGTGGAATGAGCCAATCGTTTTTACAAGTTCAACAACTGGCAAAACGCTTTGCATCAAAGCAAGAAACGCTCACCGTATTTGAGCAGGCCAATTTCACCATAGAGAAAGGCGAGTTTGTTTGCATTATTGGTCACTCCGGTTGTGGCAAATCGACCATCATGAACACGCTTGCCGGTTTGGATGTGCCCAGCGAAGGTGTGGTGATTATGGATGGCCGCGAAGTGAGCGGCCCGAGTTTGGAGCGCGGAGTCGTATTTCAAAATTATTCGCTATTACCCTGGTTAAGTGCACTCGACAATGTGATTTTTGGAGTGCGCGCCCGCTGGCCACAGTGGAGTAAAGAAGAAGTTCGCACGCATAGTTTGCGCTATCTAACCATGGTGGGTTTACAAGGTGTTGAGCAGCGCAAACCCGCACAATTATCTGGCGGAATGCGCCAGCGAGTTTCCATCGCCCGCGCTTTTGCCACCCAACCAAAACTATTATTGCTCGACGAACCTTTCGGCGCATTGGATGCTTTAACACGGGGCGTTATTCAAGATGAGCTGGTCAACATCTGCGCCGAAACCCGCCAAACCGTTTTTATGATTACCCATGATATCGATGAAGCAATTCTATTATCGGATCGTATTTTATTGATGAGCAATGGACCGCGCGCCGTGATTGCGGAATCTGTGATTGTGGATTTGCCCAAACCACGCAAACGTGCAGAGATAATTCATCATCCCGGTTATTACACTATTCGCAATCATCTGGTGGAGTTTTTAGTGAAGCGTTCAAAAACCTTTACTAAACATTCTGCGAGCGATGAATTTCCTATCACTGTTAATCCTCTCTTTATGAGTGGATTAGCTGTTACAAAATCATCACCACTGGATCAAACACCTGTCGAGCAATCGATAACTATTAATCACCTTGTTAATGCCTGAGGAAATCACTATGAAAAAGCACGACGTTGTGGAGGCAATTGTGATTGCCAAACAAAAAATGAATCTGACCTGGGAAGGGGTAGCGGCCAGCATTGGTATGTCGCCGGTGTGGACTACCTCGGTCTGCTTGGGGATGAACAGCGCACCCGCTGACAAAGCCGAAGCGCTGTGTAAGGTATTTGATTTGCCGGAATCCGCAAAATTAGCACTGATGGAATGCCCGAGCAAAAGTTGGGAGCACAGCATTCCACAAGATCCATTGATTTATCGCCTCTATGAAATGATTGGCGTCTATGGCCCAACGATTAAAGAAATAATTCATGAAAAATTTGGCGATGGAATTATGAGTGCGATTGATTTCTCTATGGAGATTGGCAAAGAAGAAAATCCCAAAGGCGATCGTGTGATCATCAACCTCAACGGCAAATTCTTGCCCTATAAAGCCTGGTAACTATCGTCATGAATTTATACACAGCAACTGATTTAACGGCTGTGTTTCCCAAACCGCCACTGCCACCCTTTAACCAGGCGTCAGCACTGAAAAAAGTGCAAGCAGCGGAATAAGCCTGGAATAGTCGCGACCCTGAGCGGGTCGCCATGGCTTATACACCGGACAGTGCCTGGCACGATGCAGAAGAACAGTGGTTTCGCTCTTATGGCAATGAAAATTGGGAGTTTGCCGAAAACGGTTTAATGCAGCGACGCTTTGCAAGTACCAATGATGTGATGATCACACGTGGCGAGCGGCGAGTGTTGTAGCTAATGGTGTTATGCCCCAGAGCGCTCTGGATTCACACCAGCGATTTGCTGCGGTGAAAAATAGTGGCGCTTCAATTTATAAAACGAAACGCCACTTTGTTGCCCTCATTTTTTTTGCTCTCTAAACTCAATTCGCTTTTTACAATAATAATCCACCATCAACCAAATCTGGGTGTTAAACCCTGAATGTGATCGCCCGGTTAGTCCCTCTCGCGGGAAGAACGGATGATTCGTATTGGCTATCCCGGTTATTCCACAGCCTGTTGTTCGGATTCAGCTGACTTGCGCGGGAGTTAAGGAAAACCCCATTCGTCAAACAATAATCTTGGTAAGGAGAACGTATGCGTATATCCCGGTTGTACCAAACCTCCCTTTGTCTGCTAACTCTGGCGCTCGCCGCGCCCGGTTTTAGCCAGACAGTTTCCAGCAGTGCATCAAGCCGTGCGTGCGCTGGTGTAAGTAGCAGCAGCAGTTCAGCACCTGTGATTTCATCCCTGACCTGTGCCGTGCGCGCCACCAGTACTTGGGATACTGGCCACCAGGCCGAGATCAAAGTTACCAATAGCGGTATGACCCGTGTCGATAATTGGCGCGTGGAACTGACATTTCCGGGCATGCCCGTCAGCCCCTCCGTCTGGGGCGCGGAAATACTGGCGCGGGGGCCAAACACCCTTACCTACGGCAACCTGAATTGGAACAATGTCATTGCGCCCGGTCAGTCGATCAGTTTTGGCGCGGTGTTTAATTATCCCGCCAGTACCCCTGCGACTTTGCCGACCTGCAGGGTGGTGGTTGATAAGGTCAATACCGCACCGACAGGCGATTTCACCCTGCAGCTGAGCAATGACACTGTGCATGTGCAAACCACGAGTGCAACCGACGCGGAAGGTGACAAACTGCAAACGACCTTCGACTTTGGCGATGGCACCACACTGATCGGCAATGATGTGTGGCATAGCTACAAAACGCCGGGCACCTACACCATCACCCAAACCATTAGCGACGGTAAGCTCACTAAAGTGATCAGGCGTGAGCTGACTGCTAGCGCCCCCGGCGCCAACCGCGCGCCCGTGGCTATATTTTCCTATAACAGCAGTGGCTTGTCGGCGACACTTGAAGCACGTGGTTCGGCTGACCAGGATGGCGACAGCCTGACTTATGCCTGGGATAAAGGCCAGGGTATGGGTGCAGCCTCCAGCCTGAGTTACACCTCAGTCAGCTTGCCGCAAGGTGGGGGTTATATCAGTCTGACCGTATTTGATGGTGAGCTGGGCAACACAGTGCAATATCCGGTCAACGTTAGCAGCTGTCTGGCAACAGACCCGGCGCCACAGCTGGTAATTAATACCTCGGTGGACGGTTTAACACTGAGCGTGGATGCGCGCGGCTCCAAAATCGCCGATAGTTTTAACTGGGATTTTGGTGACGGATCCAACGGTACTGGCATGTTTGCCAGCCATCGCTATGCCGCGCCGGGAACTTATACGGTGACGCTGCGGGCAACAGCAAAAATGGTGTCTGGCAGTAAAACGGCAGTGGTTCGGGTGGGCGATGCGGTAAACCTGCCGCCAGTTGCGCAATTATCCTGCAATGGCGCTACCCGTTACGTGGATGATTTCGTCAATTACGTTTCCACGATCAGCTTTGATGCCTGGTGTAAGGCTGATGGCAGCTATGATCCGGAAGGTGAAAGCCTGAGTTACAACTTGAATTGGGGCGACAGCAGCCCAAGTGAAGCTTCCACTACCGGCAACTTCTATCACAACTACAAATATGTGGGCATGACTTATCCGGTCACCTTGAGCGTCAGCGATGGAGTCCACACCACGGTAAAAACCATCGACTTCAGAACCGTTGAACAACGGGTGCCACCTGTGGCTGTGCTCAATTGCGTTGAACGCCATTTGATCATTGATGATTTCGCCAACAACCGTGCCTATAACAACTACACCACCGAGTGTTCTGTAGAGGGCAGTTCAAGTTACGACACTGTGACTTACACAATTGATTGGGGTGATGGCGGCCGCTCGCTATACAACGGCGGCAAGACTTACGTGCACAACTATGCCAAGGGCGGTACTTACACCATCACCCTGACGGTGCGCGACTTTTATAGTGCAGTCACCAAGGCGATCGAGTGGCGCGCGAGGGATTCCGAGTACAACCGCGCGCCCATCGCCGAGTTCAGCTGCACGGAAACCGACTTTATCACCAACAATCCCGACGGCAGCCCACGCACTATGTATGTCACCACCTGCGATCACAGCGCCAGCAGTGATCCGGATGGACATCCGCTGGTGGTCAATATCGATTGGGATGACGGTGAGACTAGTATCGGCGATGTCTCGCAACAGCTCGCCCATATTTACAATGGGGCAGGGAGTTACCAGATCCGCCTGAGTGTGAGCGACGGTGTGGCCAGCAGCGAAAAAACCCTGCAGTGGCAAGCCAGTTCAGAGAGTCCGCCCAACAATCCACCCAGCGCCTGTTTTGAACTGAGTGGCAGCGATAGCAGCGTCCAGGTCAATGCCGTCTGCACTCAGGATATTGATGGCGACAGCCTCGCCTACAGCTGGCATTTTGGTGATGGCACCTTGGCGACCGGTGTTAACGCGAGCCATGAATATGCGGCTTCCGGCAGTTATGAGATCACCCTGACAGTGGCCGATGGCAGGACCAGCGTGACTACCAGCAAAACCTTTGTTTACACCAAAGCGGAAAAAGCCACGCGCTGCGAGTTTAAAATCACCAATGCCTGGAATAGCGGTTACACCGGCTGGTTGCGAGTGCACAACCAAAGCACCAGCACGGTCAGCAACTGGGGCGCGCAGCTCACTTTTGCTGGCAATGCCAGGGTCAGCAATTTTTGGAACGGCACAGTAATCGGTAGCAACCCATATCAGGTGACATCGGCGGGCTGGAACAACAGCATTACTCCGGGTGGATTTGCCGAAGTCGGCTTCCAGGTATGGGGTACGAATGTGCCTCATGCGCTGCCCCAGCTTTCCGGAATTTCGTGCGAGTAATGGTTGAGGAAAACCAGCGCGCTTCGGTGTGCTGGTTTTTTTACTGCGGTTTGAATCCGCGTTTATCCCACCGGTAACGCCGTCTTATCAATCGGCGATTTCAACACGAACGACGAATGCACCCCGCTCACGCCCTCAATCCGCGTGAGTTTCTGCAGCAAAAATTGCTGGTAGGCATCCATATCTTTGACGATCACCTTCAATAAGTAATCGGCCGACTGCCCGGTAATCAAATGGCACTCCAATACTTCGGGATAAGCACCCACCGTTTTTTCAAACAAATCAAACCGGTCGGGGGTGTGTTTATCCATGCTGATCTGGATAAACGACACCAGCGTCAGCCCCAATTTGCGCGCGTTAAGCAGGGCGACATAACCGTCGATTAACCCGGATTCCTCCAGCGCGCGCACCCGGCGCAAACAAGGTGAGGGAGAGAGGCTGATACTGTCAGCCAATTCCTGATTGGAGATGCGGCCATTCTGTTGCAGCGCCTCCAGTATCAAACGGTCATAGCGGTCGAGTTCCATAGCGGTAAATCTCAATTGATCGATATTTAATTTCAAAAAAATTACTTCTAAAGCAATAATATTGTTCAGTTGACGATATTAACACAAGCTTCGCAATCATCTGCCAATCTCTTCTGCCTATACTGAGCACATGTTGATAAAAGCCGTGCGCTATCCGCGCCGGTCTGGGGTTCCTACCCGTGCGATCGCACTACAGGGAACCGGGCAGCCGATACCCTTGGCTGTCTTACCAAACCGTGCTTTGAATCAGCCATAACCACAAGAACTACTACAGCTCATGGGAACCTCTGGGTAATTGCTTACCCGGTGGATTATTCAGAGGTTCTCCATACATACCCCAGGCACAAAATTTCGGAGTCGATCATGCTTGTCAATCCTTCCAGTAAATACCAGCGTTTTGTCGGCGTGTCCTTGCCCGACCGCCAGTGGCCGAATAAGCACATTGAAAAGCCGCCCATCTGGATGAGCACTGACCTGCGCGATGGCAACCAGGCGCTGATCGACCCTATGTCCGTTTCCACCAAATTGCGCATGTTCAAAGAATTGGTGGCGATTGGCTTTAAGGAAATCGAAATCGGGTTTCCTTCCGCCAGTGAAATTGATTACAACTTCACTCGCCAATTGATCGAAGAAAATTTAATTCCCGACGATGTCACCATCGAAGTATTGGTACAGGCTCGTTACGACTTGATCGAGAAAACCGTCGAAAGTTTGCGCGGCGCCAAGAAAGCAATTTTGCATATGTACAATCCGCTCGCACCGGCATTCCGCAAAATTGTGTACAACACCGATGAAGCAGGCGTAAAAAATATCGCGATACAAGGCACCAAGTGGTGCAAAGAATTAACCGCGAAAGCACCGGAAGTGGATTGGACTTTCCAATATTCACCGGAAGTGTTTTCATCGACTGAAATTGAATTGGTAAAAGACGTGTGCGATGCGGTGGTGGAGATTTGGAATCCATCGCCGCAAAAGAAATTGATTTTGAATTTGCCCGCAACGGTGGAGATGAATACGCCGAACACCTACGCAGATCAAATCGAATGGATTCACCGCAATATTAACCGCCGCGATTCCATCATCATCAGCGTGCATCCACACAATGATCGTGGCACTGCAGTGGCGGCCGCAGAATTAGCGGTGATGGCGGGCGCCGATCGTATTGAAGGTTGCTTGTTCGGCAATGGCGAGCGCACTGGTAATGTGTGTTTGGTAACCTTGGCGATGAATTTGTACTCACAAGGTGTTAACCCCGGTTTGGATTTTTCTGATATCGACCGCATTCGTAAATTGCATGAAGAGTGCACGCAATTGCCCGTACACCCGCGTCATCCTTATGCGGGCGAATTGGTATTTACCGCTTTCTCCGGTTCGCATCAGGATGCAATCAAAAAAGGTTTTGCAGTCCAGAAGAAAGACACTTTGTGGGAAGTACCTTATTTACCAATCGACCCTGCAGATTTAAATCGCAGTTACGATGCGGTTGTGCGTGTAAATGCACAATCGGGCAAAGGTGGTGTGAGTTTCTTGTTGCAACAAGAAGCCGGGTTGCAATTGCCACGTCGCTTGCAAATTGAATTCAGCGGCGCCGTGCAAAAGGTGAGTGATAGCACTGGCAAAGAAGTGAAAGCTTCAGACATTGTGAAAATTTTTAACGATGAATATTTATCCGTAACTACACCCATAACTTATCAATCGAGCAAATTCAGCGAGCAGGACGATACGCATCAGGTTGATATTGTTATTCACGCGCAACACCAGGATAAAACCGTGCAAATCAGCGGCAGCGGCAACGGCCCCATCGATGCAGCAGCCCATGCGATCAGCCAGTTTATCGACGGTGAAGTGAGTGTGATTGACTACCATGAACACTCAGTGGGCGAAGGCTCAGATGTTGCTGCGGTCACTTATGTAGAAATCAAAGTGAAAAACGGCAAACCCGTTTATGGTGTTGGTCAGGATCGCAACATTATTACTTCAGCGGTTAAGGCGTTGATTAATGGTGTGAACAGGAGTGGGGCGGTAAGCTAACCAAACCCTATTGTGAAATTCGAAAAGCGCAGTTGGTGAAAATTGACTGCGTTTTTTTATAAACAGCACAGGCAGATTAACGCGGCCAAATCTTCAATGTATTCGTACACGTGCAGTTTTTTCAATGCTCGTTGAATGTCCACTCATACACAAATCTCGAAAGGAATTTTGATGAAAGCAACAACTCTGGTTATTTTTTCATTGCTCTTTAGTTTCCCTGTTTACGCACAAGAAGACCAACAAAATCAGTATCGTGGATCTGTCGGCATTGGTGGTGGCATGCTTTATGGTTTTGATTCGGGGTTGCGGGCGGATTACCGGATAGCAGAGCAGGTTACTGCGAACATCGGTATTGGGTTCAACAATTCAACGCCGACTCTGGGTATGCAATTTCACCTGCGCCCACAGCACAAGCTGTGGCAACCACGCGTAGGGCTTCATTATGGAGTTGTTGATTCTTTGGACGCGTCCTTGCCGGTAAGTGGATCGAGCAATACTTACTATCAAAAAACCTATCTCTTTAAAGGTTTTATGTTTGAGGCGGGGCAAAGTTTTAACTTCGGTGCATCACGTCGTCACGGATTGGATTTAACGTTTACCCTGCGTTTGGGAAGTGATCAAAAAAAGGAAAAACGTGAAGAGTTGGGCTTGAGTGAAGGTTGGTTCGACAATCTCGATCAGACGTTTGATTCATTTAATCTTGGGTACAGATACAATTATTAATTCTGATTTTATTATCATCCATTGAATCCAATTCGGATTCATGTGCGTCTTATGATTTGAGATTGCTAAATTTCCATACCCCCCAACCTGGGAATTTGGCTTTCTCTCTGCATGATTTATCTATCAGTGGCAGCACCCAGGGCTGATAGATAATTTTCTCCGGCAGGTGCTGCTGCCGGAGATTTTCTGTTGCAATCATTATTGCGCTAGCAGCAGATCCAATTGTTGATGGGTGATATCGAGTGTCGGTTTCATTCCGGCGTTAACCATTGCGTCGCGCTGGGTGATGGAAGGGCAGACAACTTCAATAATCACACGGGTTTTTTGTGCGGAAATGCTATCGAACTGAAGCAGCTCCATTACCGGTTGAACCTTGAAAGGCAAGCCAATAAATTCCGAGGTTTTGATTATCAATTCCGGTGCAATTACCTCGTGAAAAACACCGTAAAAAGAAAAAGGAGTATCGCCTTGGTAATGCGTGTGTTTGTAAGTTCCACCGCTGACTGCATTCATGGTTTCAATCTTCAGTTTGGATTCCGCAGGCATAAACCAGCGCGCATATAATTCCGCGCGGGTAAAGGCTAAAAATACCTTGTCACGCGCGGCATCAAATTCGCGGATGATGGTGTAATTTTGTTGTTCGGGTTTATAAATCAGTTGTGTTTCGTAAGCCATCACAAACTCCTATTTCAGTTCATCAAGTAATTTATCAAGACGACTAAAACGCTCGTCCCACAATCGTTTGAAATCTGTAAGCCAATCGGCAATATCATCCAACCCTTGCGCGTGAACTTCACAGAGTCGCTCGCGCCCTTGTTGCTGGATGGTGATCAACCCGCATTCAGACAAAATTTTAATGTGTTTGGAAATCGCCTGACGCGTTACCGGAAACCGTTCCGCCACCTGATTCAGGCTGAGGGGCTGGTGGATAATCGCCATTAAAATATCCCGGCGGATAGGATCGGCGACGCCTTGAAATGCATCTCTGCGCATAGTGAGCCTTTTTGTGCAACCATTTGGTTTCCAATATATATGCAATCAAATGGTTGCGCAATAAATTATTGCTTGTTTTTTGCCGCTCCTAACTGCCAAGCGCCGCTGGTAGTCAAAATTACCCAGATGCTGAACTCTGTGTTAATTTGCCGTTCTTACTCGCGGCGGCATATAAGTCTGCAGCAAATAATATTTGGGAAGTGAATCCAACAGGATGAAGGGCGCGTCAAACCTGACAAGCTCCTGCGCACTCACAGCCACTCGATTGGGAAATCATATGGATAGCCTGCAAGAAATCCTCTACACCCTGCGCCAGAACAAACTACGCACCGGGCTTACTGCCTTTGGTGTCTTCTGGGGCATTCTTATGTTGATCCTGTTGCTCGGTGCCGGGCGCGGCATGGAAAAAGCTTTTCTAGAGGGTAATTTCAACGATACCGCCGACAGCAACCGCCACAGCAGACATGATGAACATCAGGATGGTGCTGCGTTCCAGCTTGTCCTGAAACTTGGTTGAATAAATTTTATCACCCATGATTATTTCGCTCCTTATGCGTTAGGTGCAGCAGTGTTAACGCCACGCGCAGCAGTAGCCTGACGCACAGTCATCACCAC
>NZ_JBRFPI010000023.1:17245-22079 GCF_053579595.1 Cellvibrio sp. | reverse complement strand
GGTTCCACCGGATTTGACGCTGGTGGCGCGTGCGCGTTCACCTGAGTGGATTTACACCTACCTGCGCAATTTCTATAAAGATGAAACTCGTCCTTGGGGTGTCAACAACCGTGTATTCCCCAACGTGGGCATGCCGCATGTGTTGATTGGTCAGCAAGGACTTTTAGAGTGTGGCGCTGGTCCGAAACTCAATCACCACGGCGGCGCATTGCGCAACGATGTGGGCCAGGTTGAAGTAGACGAGCATTGCGGTGCACTTAGGGAAGGCAAAATCAAGGGCAGCTTGTCTGCTGCAGAATTTGATCAAGCAGTTTATGATTTGGTCAACTTCCTTGAATATGTTGCTGAACCTGTTGCCGTGAAACGTCAGGCAATGGGCTATTACGTGCTGGGCTTCCTGTTGATCCTGTTTGTCTTTGTCTACTTCCTGAACCGCGAGTTCTGGAGAGAGATCCACTGATATCAAAACGGGCGACTTAGGTCGCCCGTTTTGTTTGCGACTTGATTCAATTGAGCCTGGGTTAAAATACCTGTACTTTGTCGCCGGTATTCATCTGTTCAGTTAAAGGAAATGTATATGTCCATGACCTCCAGTCGTCCGTATTTTCTGCGCGCCATCTACGAATGGATACTGGACAACAATTGCACTCCGCACATTTTAGTCGATGCCCATGTGCAGGGCACCCAAGTGCCGCAGCAACACGTCAACAAAGACGGGCAGATCATTCTGAATATTTCCCCCTCGGCGATTAAAGATTTTTTTATGGATAACACTGCTGTGTCGTTTAACGCGCGCTTTAGTGGTGTTGTGAATAATCTCTATGTGCCATGCGGCGCGATTCTCGGGATCTACGCCCGTGAAAATGGCCAGGGAATGATGTTCGAGCCAGAACAAAATCCGCAGCCGCCTACACCAGCTCCGACAACTCCGCCTACATCTCCGCGACCTGAGCCGATCTCTCCCTCTGGGTCAGCCCCTAAACGACCCGGATTGCGCGTCGTAAAATAAGTCTTTCAAACACCCGCTGCGGCTGGTGTTTTTGTCTGTACCCTCCCAATAAATGTGACGCTTGTGCGACATATTTGTGACAAAAATTCTTGTTGGTCATATTACTGTCATATTCGCTGGCTAAAGTGATCGTCAATGGAGAGACAGATCTCTTCATCAACAAGCAAGAATTCATTACTCACGAATGACTAAACGGAGCGCTCTATGAACGCTATGAAAATTATTAAAGGGTTGGCACTGGCCGGCTCTATGGTGTGTGCAGCTGCGCTGCAAGCGGCAGTTGATCCCAAGTTGCCAGAATATAAAGTGGTAACGGGTGTGTCGGGTAATGTGAACTCAATTGGTTCTGATACGCTCAACAACCTGATGACCTTGTGGGCCGAAGATTTCAAAAAATCCTACCCTAATGTCAATATCCAAATCCAGGGCGCCGGTTCTTCAACTGCACCACCAGCGTTGACTGAAGGTACTGCCAACTTCGGCCCTATGAGCCGTGCAATGAAAGCGGAAGAGATTCAGGCTTTCGAAGCCAAACATGGCTACAAACCTACCGCTGTACCTGTAGCGATCGATGTTCTCGCTGTGTATGTAAACAAAGATAACCCGATCAAAGGCCTGAGCTTGCAACAGGTGGATGCGATTTTCTCTGCAACCCGCAAGTGTGGCGCAGCCAAAGATATTACCCGTTGGGGCGAAGTGGGTCTTACTGATAATTGGGCAAATCGCGATTTCACCCTTTACAGCCGCAACGCTGTATCAGGTACTTACGGTTACTTCAAAGATGAAGCTTTGTGCAAAGGAGACTTTAAAGCCGGCATCAATGAGCAACCAGGCTCAGCATCTGTGGTTCAAGGTGTGTCTGAATCGATCAATGGTATTGGTTATTCAGGTATAGGCTACGTGACTTCCGGTGTGCGTGCACTGCCGCTGTCCAAGAAAGATGGACAACCCTTTGTGACTGCTGAAGCATCGCATGCACTGGATGGAACCTACCCGCTGGCACGTGTACTTTATGTTTACATCAATAAACACCCGAACCGCCCGCTGGATACATTGCAATTGGAGTTTGCGAAGATGATCCTCTCCAAGCAAGGCCAAGAGACTGTGTTGCGTGATGGTTATATCCCGCTGCCCGCGACTATGGTCACCAAAGCACTGGCTGAGTTGCAAAAGTAATTACTGCTTAAGTGCTACAGCAAAAGCCGCCGACTTGATCGGCGGCTTTTTTATGCGCGCAAAAAGAAATATGACAGATAAATGACAGGCATAGCTCGCTTTGTAACAAAAGTGTCATTTTTGCTTGTTAGGATTCTTGTGCCAGCAGTTTAATCAGGTGACTAGACCATGTCAGAACCCAGCATTTCGGTAAAACAAACACTCAGTTTGATGCCGACCACCGAGCAGCGCAGCCGCCTGCGCCGCATTCGTAAGCTTAAAGATAATATCTCCCGCTATGGCGTCATGACAGCCGGTATCGCGGTTGTATTTTCTTTGGGATTGATATTTTTCTATCTCTTTTCCGAAGTGGCGCCTCTGTTCCGCGGCGCCTCGGTCGATGTGGTGAAGACCTTCGACCAAGCCGAATTGCATCAAATTGAACAAGATTCCACTGAATTTTTAACCCTTGAGCGCTACGAAGAAATTGGCGGCAGTTTCAAGCGCAGTGGTGCAGTGAGTTTCTTTAATGTAAATGATGGAAAAACCATCCTTGAAGCCCAGTTACCTAAAACCGAGGGGGCTGAATTTGCCAGTTTGGCTACTAGTACAGCTGATCATGGCCTTGTTGCTTATGGTTTTAACAATGGTGAAGTAGTGGTGACAAAAACCAACTACTCACTCAGTTATCCGCAAGATAAGCGTTTGATTACTCCAACCTTATTATTTCCGCTCGGCGAATCACCGGTGCGTTTGGATGAGCAGGGCACTGCATTAAAAGTATTGGCTATTCAAGAAACCTTCGGCGGTACCTTGATTGGATCTATTACTGCCGACAACCGTTTATTGCTCGGGGTGTTCAGCGAAAGTACCAATATGATTACCGGTGAATCGAGTCTTTCACAAGAAGTATTCACCTTGCCGCCACTGCCTGCCGGTATGAATGCTATTGCAATGCAAATTGATGAAGGTGCGCAACATTTGGTTATTGCGACCGACACTGCGCAAATTATTCTCTACAAAATTATTAACCCCGCCGCTGCAGAGCGCAAAGAGCCTGTAAGTGTTGGCGGTGGAAAAATTACCGTGCTGCAATTTTTAGTGGGTACAGGTTCTCTGATCGTGGGTACCGATAAGGGTGAGGTCAGTCAATGGTTTTTAGTGCGCGATGAAAGCAACGAATACCATGTCGAATTTGTGCGTGCGTTTGAATCCTTGCCGGGCGCAATTACCAGTGTTGCCCCGGAATTTGCCCGCCGCGGTTTTTGGGCAGGTGACGATCAAGGCAATATCGGGATTTATTTCGGCACCTCTGAGCGTACTCTGCTGATCCAATCCATCAGCGATAAACCCATCCAGAACATTGCCATTTCCCCTATTAACAACCGTGCATTGTTAATTGACGGCGGTAAAAAAGTAGCGGTTGCTGATGTGTGGAATAAACATCCTGAAGTCTCATTCCATTCGCTGTGGGAGAAAGTCTGGTACGAAGGCCGTGAGGCGCCGGAATATATTTGGCAGGCCTCTTCCGGTAGCGATAACTTTGAAGCCAAGATGAGTTTTATCCCGCTCACATTGGGTACATTAAAAGCTGCATTCTTTGCCATTTTGTTTGCGGTACCGCTCGGCGTGATGGGCGCGATTTACACCGCCTATTTTATGACACCAAAACTACGCGGTCTTGTAAAACCCACGATCGAAATTATGGCGGCACTGCCGACAGTAATTCTCGGTTTCCTCGCCGGATTGTGGTTGGCTCCGTTTATGGAAAACCACTTGCCCGCGATTTTCAGTATTTTAATTTTGTTGCCCGTCATTATGTTGGTGACCGGATTTATCTGGAGCCGCTTCCCGGAATCGATTCGCAACCGTGTTCCAGAAGGTTGGGAAGCCGTGATTCTGGTGTTGCCCATTATTTTAACTGTGTGGGCTTGCGTCGCAGTTAGTCCTTTCACTGAGGTCTGGTTTTTTGATGGCAGCATGCGCCAATGGTTTACCGATAATGGCATTAACTACGACCAGCGCAATGCATTAGTGGTTGGTATCGTGATGGGCTTTGCGGTAATCCCGAGTATTTTCTCTATCGCTGAAGATGCGGTATTCAGTGTGCCGCGTCATCTCACACAAGGTTCACTTGCGCTCGGCGCAACGCGCTGGCAAACCATGGTGGGTGTGGTGTTGCCCACTGCTAGCCCCGGTATTTTTTCGGCGGTGATGATGGGCTTTGGCCGCGCTGTGGGTGAAACCATGATTGTATTGATGGCGACGGGTAACAGCCCGGTAGTGAATTTCAATATCTTTGAAGGCATGCGTACGCTCTCTGCCAATATTGCGGTGGAGTTGCCGGAAACGGCGGTGGCCAGTACTCACTTCCGCGTACTGTTCCTCGCGGCGTTGGTATTGCTCGCACTGACCTTTGTAGTGAATACGCTCGCTGAAGTTATTCGTCAGCGTCTGCGCCAACGCTACAGCAATCTTTAATTCCTGGTGAATGCAATGAAAAATCTTGTAAAAGCACAAGCCGACTGGTTTAAAAGTGGATCGCCCTGGATTTGGTTAAATGGGGGTGCGGTTGCCATTTGTATGGTGATGGTGGTTGGTTTGCTCGGCCTGATTGCCGTTCGTGGTTTTGGTCACTTTTGGCCTGCGGATATCTTGCAAACTTCGATT
>NZ_JBRFPI010000023.1:0-17235 GCF_053579595.1 Cellvibrio sp. | reverse complement strand
CGATCGACACGGGCGACGTCGACTTTATCAAGTTGGTGGAAGACATCGGCGCAATTATTGATCGCGAAGGCGCTCGTCACATTATTATGGGCGAAGAAGTTCGTTCAGAAATTATTCCCGCCGCCGTTGCGCGCGACGGTGGTTACATCGTTGAACAAGACGTGGAACTGATTACCCGTTATTTATTCAAGATGGGCAATCGCGATGTCAACGGCCGCGATTTTTCCTGGTTTCTTGAAACCGGCATGGAGAAGTGGGAGTACCCGGCTGATGCGATTTCGATTGAGCGTCGCGAGTGGGGTAATTTCTATGGTTACCCGGTGGCGATTAAAGAGCAGGACAAGCTCATTAGTGAGCTGAGCAGCGCAGATTTTTGGCAGCAGCTTGAACAGCGTTTGAATCGCGCCCTGGATTTACACGGACAAATTCATCGCATCGAAAAATCCGATATCGGCCGTATTAACAAACGCATGGATGATTTGCGTTTGGAACGCCGCCGTTTGGAGTTGGATGGTATCACTGGTGCACAACTCACAGCAGCCGATGCTGACTTTGCTGCGCGCCGCGCCGAATTGGAAGCAGAATACAGTGTGATCAAGAAAACACGCGACGATCTACTGGCGCAGGCTACACGTGACAAATTAATTGCGCGCACGGCCGATGGCAAAGAAGTAGTGATTGCGTTTGATCATATAGTTCGCGTCACTCGCCCGAATGAAATGGGTGTCTTCGCCAAGCTCGGTCAATACGTGGAACGTTTTTGGGAATTTATGAGCGATGAGCCGCGCGAAGCTAATACTGAAGGCGGTATTTTTCCGGCGATTTTCGGCACCCTGACCATGGTCATTGTGATGTCGATTATGGTTACACCTTTTGGTGTGCTCGCAGCAATTTATTTACGCGAATATGCCAAGCAGGGCACCTTCCTGAAAATTATCCGTATCTCGGTTTACAACCTCGCAGGTGTTCCGTCAATTGTATACGGTGTATTTGGTTTGGGCTTTTTTGTGTACACGCTCGGCGGCAATCTGGATGAATTGTTTTACGCTGAATCGCTGCCGTCGCCCACCTTTGGTACACCAGGATTATTTTGGGCATCGCTCACGCTGGCACTGCTTACTTTGCCGATTGTGATTGTATCTACCGAAGAGGGTTTATCGCGTATTCCCAGTACTATTCGCCAAGGCAGTTTAGCGCTGGGTGCAACCAAGGCAGAAACATTATGGAAAGTGGTTGTACCACTGGCGACGCCAGCGATGATGACCGGTTTGATTTTGGCAATTGCGCGTGCTGCTGGCGAAGTGGCGCCGCTGATGTTAGTCGGCGTAGTGAAGCTGGCACCTGCATTGCCAGTTGACGGTAATTATCCTTACTTGCACCTTGATCAAAAAATTATGCACTTGGGCTTCCATATTTACGATGTGGGCTTCCAAAGTCCGAACGTAGAAGCCGCGCGTCCATTGGTGTATGCGACCTCGCTAACTTTGGTATTACTGATTATTGCGCTGAACATCACCGCGATAAAAATTCGCAATAATTTGCGTGAAAAATATCGCAGTGCATCGGATTAAGTTTAAAAAAACAGCTGTAATAATTTTGTCATCAAACTGCAATATATTGGTAAAAATTTTAAACAGGCATACTCTATGAGCCCGACAGCATTAGTGGAACCGATCAAGCTTGAAGTGAAAAACCTCAACTTGTATTACGATCAGAAGCGCGCACTTAATGGTGTGAGCATGAAAATACCGGAAAAAAAGGTGACTGCATTTATTGGTCCATCCGGTTGTGGGAAATCAACGCTTTTGCGCTGCTTTAATCGTATGAATGATTTGGTTGATGCTTGCCGCGTTGAAGGTGAAATCATTCTCGATGGCAATAATATTTACGACAAGGGCGTCGATGTGGCCGAGTTGCGCCGCCAAGTGGGAATGGTGTTCCAAAAACCCAATCCATTTCCAAAATCTATTTATGAAAACGTTGCCTATGGTCTACGCTTACAAGGCGTGAAATCCAAACGCGTGTTGGATGAAGTGGTTGAAAAGTCATTGCGCGGTGCTGCGCTCTGGGATGAAGTAAAAGATCGCTTGCACGATAACGCATTTGGTTTGTCGGGTGGACAGCAACAGCGTCTGGTAATTGCACGTGCAATTGCGATTGAGCCGGAAGTGATTTTACTTGATGAACCAGCGTCTGCACTCGATCCTATTTCAACCTTGAAAATTGAAGAGTTGATTAACGAATTAAAACACCAATACACGATTGTGATTGTGACGCACAATATGCAGCAGGCTGCACGCGTCTCCGATTACACCGCGTTTATGTACATGGGCGATTTGATTGAGCATGATTTAACGGACACGCTCTTTACCAATCCCAGCAAAAAACAAACTGAAGATTACATCACCGGCCGTTACGGTTAATGCGGAGGTCGCATCATGGTTATGGATATTACGAGTCACACTCATCATATCTCACAGCAATACAATATCGAACTGGAAACTATCCGCACCCACTTGTCCGAAATGGGCGGTATGGCGCAGCGCCAGGTAAATGATGCCATCCAATCGTTGATCGATGCTGATGTTGAGCGCGCTGAACAAGTCGTTCGTGCGGACATTAAAGTCAACACCATGGAGATGACTATTGACGAGGAATGCGTGCGCATTCTTGCACGTCGCCAGCCAGCCGCCAGCGATTTGCGCTTGGTCATTGCGGTGACTAAAGCTATCACCGATCTGGAGCGTATTGGTGATGAGGCGACCAAAATTGCCCGTCAGGCGATTGCCATGAATAAAGATGGTCTCGCGCCGCGCGGTTATATCGAAGTGCGCCATATTGGGAATAATGTAGCGCGCATGTTGCAGGATGCGCTCGATGCATTTGCGCGCCTGGATATGGACCTTGCACTCAACGTAGTGCAAACCGATAAACAGGTCGATATGGAATACAGCACTGCGATGCGCGAGCTGGTGACCTTTATGATCGAAGATCCGCGCAGCATTACGCGCGTGCTCAATATCATGTGGTCGCTGCGCGCCTTGGAGCGGATCGGCGACCATGCGCGCAACCTGGCGCAGTACGTAATTTATCTGGTCAATGGCGAAGATGTTCGCCATTCCAATATCGAAGAGATCGAAGAAAACGTTAATAGCAAAGAATAGGCCTATGATTGCCTTGGTTACGTATTTTTTGCGTGACTAAAGCAGCATCCTCTTGTTAAATAACCCGCGCCTGCTAGCAGACGCGGGTTTTTTCGTTTTCGGGGTCAACACTAGTGGTATCCGTTATCCTCCCAATGCTTGAACGGTAACAGCGACGACAAATTAAGTCTTGTCGGATACCTCATAAATATATAATATAAATAGGCTAAATAACTATGCTGGATACAGGGCGTAATCTTACTCACCAGTTAACCCATCAACTGGGTGCGGCAATTGTTCAGGGTCAATATGCGATCGATAAATCCTTCCCCACTGAGGCGGAGCTATCGCAACAATTCAACATCAGCCGCAGTGTTACCCGTGAAGCGGTAAAAATGCTGACCGCCAAAGGGCTGATTGCATCGCGCCCACGGCAGGGTATACGGGTGATGCCGAGTGCCCATTGGAACATGTTTGATGCCGATGTGCTCAGTTGGACACTCAATGCGCGCCCCTCGTTGGAGCTGCTGCGCGAGTTCACTCAACTGCGCATGGCGATAGAACCTGAAGCCGCTGTTTTGGCAGCGGAAAACAATCAGGACAATGAAAAAATTAAGGCGATTGGCGATGCGCTGGCGCGGATGAAACGCGCTGATGAAGGTCACGACGATCCACTCTCGGCCGATATCGAGTTCCACTGCGCGATCCTGGCAGCGGGCAACAACCGCTTCTTTTTCCAGTTGCGCGAGTTTATCCAGGTTGCCTTGCGTGTGAGTATCGCCAGTACCAACCAGCTGAAAGGTGTACTGACAGCGGATTATGACGACCACAAGCGCATCTATGACGCCATTTGTGCGGGTGATCAGGAGGGCGCGAGTAAAGCGGTAAAAACTCTGCTGCACGAAGTTATGCAGTTGATTAATGTATCTCTGGTTAAACCTAAATAGCCGGGGCAGGTCTCAGACGTCTGCCTATGCTTATAAGTGCCCCTGTTTCTACGAAGGGCACCTGAACCCAGAGAGAAATCAACATGTATAGCTACTCGGCTCATAATGGATATACCCTTTACCCCAGTTTGCAGGGGCGCAGTGTATTTATCACTGGCGGTTCCACCGGTATAGGTGCGGCATTGGTAGAGTCCTTCGCCTCACAGGGGGCAAAGGTGGCGTTTGTCGATATTGATGAGCAGGGCGCTGTGGCGCTGTGCGATGAACTGGTGGCAAAAGGTTACGCACGACCCTGGTTTGAAATGTGCGATGTAAGCGATATAGCGGCACTGCAACGCAGTATTAGTGATGCGCAGCAGGCGCAGGGCGATATAACAGTACTGGTCAACAATGCCGCCAATGACCAGCGATTTGATACGCGCAGTATTACCGAAGCGGATTGGTATCGCGGTTTGGCGATTAATCTCCACCCTGCTTTTTTTGCCGCGCAAGCGGTGCAGCCTATGATGGCCGCGCAGGGCGGTGGATCAATTATTAACATCAGCTCGATCAATGTGCAGTTCGGGCCACCGCGTTTGGCGAGTTATATCACCGCCAAAGCGGGAATTCTGGGAATTTCCAAAGCGCTGGCGACGGATTACGGTATCGATAATATTCGCGTTAATTCCATTTTGCCGGGTTGGGTGGCAACGCCTAAACAATTGGAAAAGTGGTTGAGCGAAGAAGAGGAAGAAGAGCTGATGAAACGTGTGTGCCTCAAAAAACGTTTAGGCGCACACGATGTAGCGAATTTGACTCTGTTTTTGGCAGCGGATGATTCTGCCATGATCACCTCACAGGAATTTGTTGTCGATGGTGGGAGAATTTAAGTAGCGAGACTAGTTCTAGAAAAATTGCTACAAGTGTTAACCCGGAAGCATTCATTAGTCACCCTAATGAATGCTTCTTGTTTAAAGGGCAAGCAGAATTGCGAGTAATTTGGTTTGCCACCATAAAAAGAAAATTTTTTAATAACAAAGTGCGCTCCCCATACGCACTACTACATAGAGGTCAATCATGATTTTAAATGGACTCGATATCGGGGTGTTGGTTGCTTATACCCTCATCCTATTGTTTGTTGCTTACTGGGTGTCGCGTGACGAAAAAGGCCACGAGAAAAATGCCAATGATTATTTTCTTGCGAGCAAATCCCTGCCGTGGTGGGCGATAGGTGCATCCTTAATTGCTGCCAATATTTCTGCTGAGCAAATTATCGGTATGTCCGGTTCCGGTTATGTGATCGGTATGGGTATCGCCGCCTACGAATTAATGGCGGCGATTACGCTGATTATTATCGCCAAATATTTCCTGCCGATTTTCCTCGCCAAAGGCATCTACACCATGCCGCAATTTTTGGAGAATCGTTACGATGGCCGCGTGCGCACCGTCATGGCAATTTTCTGGCTCGCGCTTTACACCTTTGTGAATTTAACCTCGGTGTTGTATTTAGGCTCGCTGGCGATTTCACAATTCCTCGGTGTAGATATGCTTTACGGCATGATTTTTCTCGCACTATTCTCTATGGCTTACTCAGTTTATGGTGGCCTTAAAGCAGTAGCTATGACCGATATTATTCAAGTTGTACTGTTGGTGTTGGGTGGTATCTGTGTAAGTTATCTGGCACTGAATCAAATTTCAGGTGGCACTGGCGTACTGTCGGGTTTCTCCACGCTGTTAGAAAAAGCGCCGGAAAAATTCGACATGATTCTGTCTAAAGATAACCCAAGCTATGCAAACCTCCCGGGCATTTCAGTATTGATCGGCGGTTTGTGGATTATGAATATCAGTTACTGGGGTTTTAACCAATACATCATTCAGCGCGCACTTGCGGCAAAAAGTTTGCAAGAAGCGCAAAAGGGTATGACCTTTGCTGCCTACATCAAATTATTTGTTCCATTGATTGTGGTATTACCCGGTATTTGTGCAGTGGTGCTCGCACCGGATTTGAGTAAGGCGGATCAGGCTTACCCGGAAATGATGAAATTATTGCCGCATGGTTTATTGGGGATTGCCTTTGCGGCACTGGTTGCCGCAATTGCATCTTCACTCAGCTCCATGAGCAACAGCGTCTCCACTATCTTCACTATGGACATTTATAAAAAGTCCATTAACCCTGCAGCATCTGAACATAAACTGGTATTTATCGGACGCGCTACAGCATTTGTCGCAATGATAATTGCAGTGCTATTGGCAAAACCTTTAGTGGGTAAATCAGAGCAAGCATTCCAATTTATTCAGGAATTTACCGGCTTCTTTACCCCGGGTATTGTGGTGATTTTCTTGTTTGGTTTCTTCTGGAAAAAAGCAACCGCAAGTTCAGCATTAACGGCTGCGATTGCATCGGTCACTTTCTCCTGGTTGTTTAAAATTTACATTCCCGAAGTTCCGTTTATGGATCGTGTTGGTTTAGTCTTTATTCTCTGCTGTGTATTAGCAGTAATAGTGACTTATTTGGGCGGCGCAAAAGATCAACCAAATGCGGTTGATCTTAATGGTGTGAGTTTCAAAACTACGTCAGGTTTTAATATCGGCGCTATCGGTGTAGTGCTCATCCTTATCGCAATCTATGCCACCTGGTGGTAAGCTTCGCGACCATTGAAAAAGGTTAAAAAAACGCCCCTTTTCAGGGGCTTTTTTTTGCTAATAAAAACACGCATCCATCCAACAAGCAAAAGTAAATAATCATGACGACCTTTAAACTTATCGATACTGTGCCCTGTGCTAACTCGCTTGGAGAGGGTGTGCAGTGGAATCATCAGGATGGTTGTTTTTGGTGGACGGATATTCCAGCTTCCAAACTGTATCGCTATCGTATTAGCGATAAAAATTTGTCCATTTGGAATATGCCTGAGCGTCTCTGCTGTTTTACCTTTGCTAAAAATGATACACGTATCCTCGCGGCATTTGAATCAGGTTTTGCGTGGTTTGATGTTGCAACAGGTGTAGTGGAGTGGATTGCAAAACCGGAAGCAGGAATTGTTGGAAACCGTTCGAACGATGGCCGTTGTGATCGCCAAGGGCGTTTTTGGATGGGCACTACTGTTGAGCAAAAAAATACTCCTGAGCAAAGTGCCGCGCTTTATTGTTTGGATCAACAATTTTCTGTGAGCAAACATTTTAGCGGGTTGATGATCTCCAATGCGCTCTGCTGGAGCCCCGATTCACGCAAGTTATATCACGCCGATTCACCCACCCATAGTATTCGCGTTTATGATTTTGATGCGCAGACCGGTGAATTATCGAATCCGGAAATTTTTTCGCACACCGAAATTGGTGTGGAGCCGGATGGTGCTTGTGTCGATGCAGAAGGATTTGTATGGAATGCGCAGTGGGGCGGTAGCCGTGTAGTTCGTTATGCCCCGGATGGCACTAAAAATTTGGTGTTGGATATGCCTGTCTCGCAAGCAACCTGCGTAGCATTTGGTGGGAACGATTTTAATTTATTAGCCGTTACCAGCGCGCGAATTGGTTTGAGCGATGAAGCTATCGCGCAGCAGCCGCAGGCGGGAAATTTATTTATTTTCCAAACTGATTTTACTGGGTTACCTGAAGCCTGGTTTGGTTGAGTTAGCGGAGATTCATAATGAGTCAGCAACAAATCAATATTGTTCGTGTTGATTACGGTAATCCGCAGCAGGGAAGTGATTTGGTATTGTTGCTCGACAGTTACGCCCGCGATCCTATGGGCGGTGGTGAACCACTCAGCCAATTTGTAAAAGATAATCTGGTTGCTGAACTATCAAAGCGCGATTTTGGATTGTCGCTAATCGCCTATGTTGATAATCAACCTGCTGGATTGCTAAATGCATTCGAAGGATTTTCGACATTTGCATGCAAACCATTATTCAACGTTCACGATATTGTTGTGCTGGAGACATTTCGCGGCTTGCAGTTGAGCCAATTATTATTGCAAGAACTTGAAAAAATCGCGCGCGATAAAGGCTGCTGCAAAATTACTCTGGAAGTGTTGGAAGGGAATATGATTGCCCAGCGGGCTTATCAAAAGTCCGGATTTGCAGGTTATGAGCTAGATCCACAAATGGGCAAGGCGATGTTTTGGCAGAAAAAATTACTCTAATTTTTTCTGCGCAACATCAAACCCAATGCATTATTTGTAGTATCCATAGGCCTAATGTCACCGTTATTAGTGACCACAGTGTGCTGTGGGCAATTATATTAGCCGCTAATTCCCCGTTTCCTTTCATTGCCTGTACCATCACAAAACTGATCGTTGCGGTGGGTGATGCTGCCAATAAAAATAATACCGCAAGTGCATCGCCTCTTAGTCCTAAGCCTATGGCAATTGCGCACGCAATCAGTGGGGACAACATCAGTTTCCATACGCAGGCACTTATCGCTGTCGTATCCATTCGGGTTAATCGCTCAATACTCAATGAACCGCCGATGCAGATTAACGCGAGTGGCAAAACCATCTGGCTCAAATATTTACCGCTATCCATTATTACGCCGGGTAGTGTGATGTGGAGAGCATTCACGGCGAAGCCCGCAAAAATCGCAATAATTAACGGGTTTTTCGCTACGCCAATCAATGTCGGCATGAATGAATTACTGGCGTGATGTAAACTGCGATTCAACACATAAACCGAGAGTACATTATAAAATACTACCGTCATAGCGACGGGTAGTGATGCTAACGCTAAACCCTTTTCACCGTACGCATTTGCGCAAAATGCTAAACCTAAAATTACCAGATTGCCGCGAAAAGCCCCTTGAATAAACACACCTTCATCTCGTGCATCTTTGCAGTGCCAATGCGCGGTTAATAAGCTGCCAATAAAAACCAACCCAGTCATCAGGCCAAAGGCGATTAGTAAATTCCAATCAGTGATGTGGGATAAATCGGTAGTGGCGCTGGTGATAAATAGCATCACAGGCAAGCCAATGTTGTACACCAACTGCGATGCAATTTTAATAAATTCATCGTTGATCATGCCGCGCTTTTTCAGCCAGATACCGAGAAAGAGCATCACAAAAATGGGTGCAGTGATGTTGAAGGCGAATAAGAATGTATTGAGTGCGTTGTGCAGCAAGGTTTTTCTCGAAAAGAATGATGTCTCGTTCCCAAGCTCCGCTTGGTAAAGCATAAGGCTGGTTTAGTATGATGTGGTTCGGGGGGAATATACACTCCCAAGCGGAGCTTGGGAGCGAGGGGCGAAAACTAATTACTTAACTACTTGCTCTGGTGCTTATTCAGGTACTTACTCAGGCACTACAAACGGAAAATAATTTTTCGCGTTATTGAAGCTAATATCCTGAATCATCTTGCCAACCATTTTAGTGTCGTTAGGCACTAAACCCTTGGCCATATCGCGCCCTAGAATTCCACATAAAATGCGGCGGAAATATTCGTGGCGTGAATAACTCAGGAAGCTGCGGCTGTCAGTCAACATACCAACAAAACGACTTAGCAATCCCAATTGGCTCAAGGCTTCGATCTGGCGAGTCATGCCTTCCATTTGATCGAGGAACCACCAGCCGCTACCAAATTGGATTTTGCCTGCCGATGAACCATCCTGGAAGTTACCGATCATAGTGCCGATCACTTCGTTATCGCGTGGGTTCAGGTTATAAATAATGGTTTTGGCGAGTTTGTTCTGGTCATCCAAACGGCCTAAAAACTTGGCCAATGGTTTGGCGTAGTTGTGATCGCCAATGGAATCAAAACCAGTGTCAGCGCCTAGAGTACGGAACAGGCGCGGATTATTATTGCGGATCGCACCAATATGGAATTGTTGCACCCAACCTTTGGCGTGATCCTGCAGTGCAAACTCCACCATCATCGCCGACTGGAATTTTTCAATTTCTTCGGCGTCCAGATCTTTGTGACTGCGAATTTTCAGAAAAATTGTTTTGATTTCTTCTTGCGTGTAATCGGCTGCATACACAGTTTCCAAACCATGGTCTGACAAACGGCAGCCATTTGCGTGGAAATAATCGTGGCGGATATTGAGCGCTTTCATCAAATCGTCAAACGTATTGATGTTCACATCGGCTGCAATCGCCAGACGATCCATATATTTGTTAAACGCTTCGGTATTTTCCACCATCATTGCGCGGTCGGGGCGCCAGGTGGGCAGCATCGCGGATTTAAACGATTTGTCAGCTGCCACTGTTTTGTGATGTTCGAGATCGTGAATCGGATCATCGGTAGTACACACCATTTTCACATTAGCTTGGGTCATCAAACCGCGCGCGCTGAATTCTGGAGTGGCGAGCAACTCGTTACATTCATCCCAGGTGCGTTTGGCGTTGCTGCTATCAAGTAAGCGGTCGGTAATACCGAAGGGTTTACGCAGTTCCAGATGGGTCCAATGGTAGAGCGGGTTGCGCAGGGTGTAAGGTACAGTCGCACACCACTGCTCAAATTTTTCCCAATCGCTGGCATCGCCAGTACAGAAACGTTCATTCACACCGTTGGAGCGCATGGCGCGCCATTTGTAATGGTCGCCTGCCAACCAGACTTCAGTAAGGTTTTTGAATTGCTTATTCTGGCCTACTTGTTCGGGGGGGAGATGGCAGTGGTAATCAATAATGGGCATGTGTTTGGCATACTCATGAAAGAGTATTTTCGCCTGCTCAGTGTCGAGCAAAAAGTCGTCGTGGATAAAGCTCATTCTCACAATTCCTCAATAATGCCGAAGCGACAGCAGATCCGCGTGAGGCTGTGCGATGGCAAGATAATTTTTTACGCTCAACGCATGTCTTTAGCATAGCCCGAAAAATGAGCAACTAAACCTTATGAAAGGGAGACTGGCTGAAGATTGTTATTCCAACAGGCGCTATACCTAAAGGGATAAGTTTGACCGAGGATTGCCTGCCCAAAGGCTAGATTGATAAACAACAATAACCGTAAAAATTGGGCGTGCTGCTATGTTGCAGCTTGTACGCAAGTGTAACCCGCGCCACTTAAAATACCAACTGGGCGAACAACGCATTTAACACGCTAATTACACTTCTTAAACCCGAATGTAACCGTTTACAGTATAATGTTGGCGGTGCTGAAATCGGTTAAGCAAATCTGTGTTACTAGGCTATAGTCAAAACTAATAATGCCCCGTGCATATTGTTGCAACTACTAGCCAGCCAAATGGAGCCCGTCATGACTAAACCTATAGTGCATCACAACCCTTATTACGAGTTATTGCGTTCAGAGCGAGTGGCTGAATTCAACCAGCGTAAAGCGCGCGGTGAAGTAAAGGAGGGGATTCTACGTGGCGGTGATTTTCGCGGCCTGGATTTGCGCGAACTGGATGCGAGCGGTTTGGATTTGCGCGATGCTTATTTTCGCGGCGCCGATTTACGTGGTATTGATTTTCGCACTACCCAATTAGAGGGAGCCAGTTTTTGTCAGGCACATATTTCCGGATGTTTTTTTCCGCGTGAAATTACGGCTGATGAACTGCGTCTTTCATTTGATTTGGGGATACGCGTGCGATACCAGAATAATTAGCTATTTTCCCGAGGTAACAATGAAAATAATTTTTTTACCGGCACTCTTATCAGCATGTGTGCGTAGTTTAATCGTGGCGGTGATGTTATTTGCAATAGTCGGTTGTAATGATAAAACAAACGATTCTGAGTCTGTTCCGGTCACAACTAGTGAATCAGTCGCAAGCGCTGCGCAAAACACCGCTGCAATTGAAATCAGTATTGTCGATAAACAAGCTACCTTTGAAACCCGTTCGCTGTTTGCATTTATGCAGAAGCAGCGTAAACAATCGATTATGTTTGGCCATCAGCATGAAACCACGCAAGGTTTAACGATCACAACTACCGATGGTACGCAATCCGATACCTTTAACGCAGTCGGTGATTTCGCGGCGGTCTATGGCTGGGATACGCTCTCCATAGTCTCCCCCCAATCAGAGGGCGACGTGGTTGAGCAAATTAAAAGAGCTTATGCGCGTGGTGGTATCATCACCGTGAGTTCTCATTTTGACAACCCTATTACGGATAAACAAAAGGGCGTGTGGCCAGTGGGGACTTCCTGGGATAAAACTCCCGCGGTAGTTGCCGCTTTACCCGGGGGTGAATTTAATTCAGTCTACAACGGTTACCTCGATCAACTCGCTGCCTGGGCGAATAACCTTAAAGATGATCACGGAAAACATATTCCGGTTATTTTCCGCATCCTACACGAAAATACCGGCAGCTGGTTTTGGTGGGGTGCAGAACAATCTACTCCAGAGCAATATCAAAAACTTTATCAATACACAGTTGAATATCTGCGTGATACCAAAGGTGTACACAATTTTTTGTATGCTTATTCGCCGAATAATTTTCCAGAGGCAACTGAAGCCAATTATTTGGAGCGTTACCCCGGCGATGCCTACGTCGATGTGCTCGGATTTGATACCTATGGTGCCGCTGAAAATAATGCTGATTGGTTTAAAAATGTAGTGGATAACGCGGCCTTGGTGGCGCGTATGGCAGAAGCGCGAGGCAAGATTCCGGTGATTTCTGAAATTGGTATACGTGCCCCGGATATTGAAGCGGGTAAATACGATAACCAGTGGTATCGCAAACTGATTGCCGGTTTAAAAGCGGATAAAGATGCGCGCAATATCTCCTTCCTGCTGACCTGGCGAAATGCCCCTGAAGGTGTACCTGGGCCCGACGGTAAAAACGTGCCTCACTATTGGGTACCGGCCAACCGTGAAGAAAATATCCAGAACGGCACATTGGATGATCTGCGCGAATTTTATAATGATGACTTCACCGCATTTAATCGCGATATTTCCGGTGTTTATACCATTGAAACCCGTGTGAAATAACGGATCGCTTTTTAATAGTAAAAACGGCCTTCATAGAGGGCCGTTTTTGTTTGTAGCAGGGTAAAATTCGGTTAATTTCCAGCGGCCATTTTGTTAGATGGTTAGTATCTGCGCGTTAAATTAATGTTCTTTTTCCAACTCCACTACACACTTGCCATCAGGCTATCCACATAACAATTAAAACCACTCTCCCGGTTAAACACAGCAAGAGGCTCAAGCATGAAATTCTCCAAAAAACTCAGCGTCATCGCGATTACATACGCTCTGGGCGCTATTCCATTTGTCACCGCACAAGATGCCAGCTTCAGTGCCCAGCCCTGGATGAAGACAGATCTCAGCGCCGCTGAGCGTACGCAATTAGTGCTCAAAGAAATGACACTGGATGAAAAATTATTATTGGTTGTCGGTTATTTTGGTACTGATGCACCCTGGAAAAATTTTACCCGTCCGGTGGAATCCCATCCGCAATCTGCAGGGTTTGTCTATGGTGTTCCACGTTTGGGAATTCCTCATATTTGGCAAGCAGATGCTGGTGTTGGTGTGGCATCACAAGGTGGACCCAATGTCCGTGAACGCACTGCATTGCCATCGGGAATGAACACAGCGGCCACCTGGAATCCACAAGTGGGCTTTGAAGGCGGTGCAATGATCGGCTCCGAAGCGCGCACTTCGGGGTTTAATGTGTTGCTTGCCGGTGGCGTCAATCTTGTGCGTGAACCGCGCAACGGCCGCAACTTTGAATACGGTGGTGAAGATCCGCTACTCGCAGGTGTAATGGTGGGTGCGCAGATTAAAGGTGTGCAGTCAAATAAAATCGTTTCCACATTAAAACATTTTGCTTACAACGATCAGGAATCCGGTCGCTTTCATTTAAATGTCACTATCGATGAAGCTGCTGGCCGCATGTCAGATTTGCTCGCATTGCAATTTGCTTACGAAATTGGCAACCCCGGATCGGTGATGTGCTCATACAATCGTGTCTATGGTGTGTATGGTTGCGAGAGTGAATATTTATTAAATGAAGTCTTGAAAAAAGATTGGGGCTTCAACGTTTGGGTCATGTCAGACTGGGGCGCAACTCACAGTACCATTCCTGCTGCCAATAATGGTTTGGATCAGCAATCCGGTTTGCCTTTTGATCACGCTGCCTATTTCAAAGAGCCGCTGAAAGAAGCAGTCACCAATGGCTGGGTAACGCAAGCGCGTTTGGATGATATGGCTGGGCGGGTATTACACGCCTTATTTGAACAGGGTGTGATGGATAACCCGGTGCCGAAAGCGAGCAATAATATCGATTTCAAAAAGCACGGTTTGATTTCGCAAAAAGATGCGGAAGAAGGCATGGTGTTGTTACGCAATGAAAAGGTAAATGGCACAACGCTTTTGCCACTTGCAAAAGAGCTGAAAAAAATTGCCATCATTGGTTCGCATGCCAATGTTGGTGTACTTTCCGGTGGTGGCTCTTCACAAGTCTATCCAATTGGCGGCATGGCAGTAAAAGGCCTTGGTCCAAAAGTCTTTCCTGGCCCAATGGTGTATTACCCTTCATCGCCCATGAAAGCTATTGAGGCGCGATACCCAAATGCGCGTATTAGTTTTGATGAAGGTACCAATCCACAAGCTGCTGCAAAACTCGCGGCGGAAAGTGATTTGGTCATTGTGTTTGCAAATCAATGGACAGCAGAATCGGTCGATGTACCTAATTTATCGCTGCCCGATAATCAGGATGCACTCATCGCCAGCGTTGCAAAAGCCAATGCTAAAACGGTGGTGGTGTTGCAGACTGGTGGTGCGGTGTTAATGCCTTGGTTAAACGATGTAGGTGCGGTTGTAGAAGCTTCGTATCCAGGCACGAACGGTGGCGAAGCAATTGCGCGGGTATTATCTGGCGAAGTAAATCCATCTGGCCATTTACCAATTACATTCCCCGCAGCGGAAAATCAATTACCGCGTGCAATTGTCGATGGCAGCCTGAAAAAACCGGAGGAGCGTTTTGAAGTAAATTATTTCGAAGGCGCTGCCGTGGGTTACAAATGGTTTGAATTAAAAAATCATCAACCTTTGTTTCCATTTGGATTCGGCTTGTCTTACACCGATTTTGCTTACAGTGATTTAAAAACGACTGTAAAAAATGGTCAGTTGAGTGTGAGCTTCAGTGTGAAAAATACTGGCGCGCTTGCCGGTAAGGATGTAGCACAGGTTTACGTTGCTCCAAAAAGTGCCAAGTGGGAAGCACCAAAACGTTTGGGTGGTTTCCAAAAAGTGGATTTAAAACCGGGTGAGTCTACCAATGTAACAGTGAGCGTTGATCCGCGTTTATTGGCTATGTACCAAAGCAAAGACAAAACCTGGAGAATTGCCAAAGGTGAATACGAGGTAATCCTCGCGAAATCCACTGCTGAACCACAAACCAGCGTGAGGGTGAAATTACCTGCGCGTAAATTGGATGTGAATGGTAAATAGTTTATTTGATTGTATTTTCTATAAAATAAGGCGGCAATGAGCCGCCTTATTTTTATAAACAATTATTTTCTTTGTGTTTTGCGCGCAAATGCCAAGCCCAACAATCCTAATCCCAACAGCATAATTGACGATGACTCAGGTACGTCAGAGATAACAGCATCGCGGACGTACCAGGTTTCGTAGACGTCATAGAGTGAACCTATATCGTAACCATTGGTTAGTCTGCCTTCAGCAGCATCATTTAAATCGATGTGATTAAAGTTGCCCCAGTATTCAGACGCGAAACGATAAACCGAGTGGTCACTAAAGCCAGCGACAGCATCTACGGATGCACCGCCAATAATAAAATCTGTCCAATCGGGGCGTAAATCCCATTCAGCTTGGGTGGCATAGCGCCAACCTTCTGCAGCGCGATATTCAGGCGCTTCAATATTGCCTGGACCCCATTCCTCAGTAGCGATAGGACCTGCATAAACCCAATCCAAACCATTGAAGTTCAGCAAAATATTTTCGTCGGGAATTACTGTGGATGCATCGATAATAACAGCGTTGGCTTGCGCTCCGAACAACAAGCCAGCGGTTAACGTCAGCATGGTAATCATTTTTTTCATGGTCAATCTCCGTGAGTGTGTTGTGATTTGTTTTCGCTATACCCTAGCTGGGAATTCAACTTCAGTATTTTTCATAGATACCCGCGTGAGCGGGTATGACAAGAATGCAAATTAACGCTTGGCTCTTTATATTTTGGTAATGCGCAACCAGTTAATACTCCAGCCACCTTGCTGCGCATAAATGCCGAGGTTGTAAGTGCCGGCATTGATGGTGACGGTTTGGGTTAGGGTGGTGAAGTTACCCCAGTCCCCCGTGGCGGGAATGCTGGCATTACCCAGCACAATTGAACCACCGTTTAGATCGAGTGACAGCAGTGAACCGGTTGGGCTGGCTACGCGATATTCCACCAAATAATTTCCGGTAGTTGGGAAGGTGATGTTAGTAAATGCCATCCAATCACCGGCATCAATTGCGCCAACCACTTGTCCGCCACCAACATCGCCAGTGCCGAATAATTCAAGGCCAGACATAAACGCATAGGTTTCTGCTTCTATGTGTTGGCTGAATGCGGCTACTGAACTTGCACTTGAGGAACTACTTGCCGGTGTGCTGGATGCAGCGCTTGATGAAGCAACAGAACCACTCACGACAAACTCAGCCCAAGGTGTATCCATAGCGCCGAGGGTTTGTGCAATTGTCATAAAATAACGCACGGTTGCACCAGCGGGTAGGCCGGTTAATTCGTACGTGTTGGAGTTGTCAGCATTGTGTACCATGCGAATATTTTGTTGGCCACCACCGTTGACGGTGAAATGGATATCCGCCCATGCAGCGTTGTTTGCAAAAAATTGCACGCTGTCGGCGGCGATAACGGTGTGACCATAATTCGCATTAGCTGCAGATGAACTTGATGCTTGTGATTGACTGGTCGCGCTGCTGGAAGCAACCGCATTGCTGGTTGCTGTTGAGCTACTAGCGACTACAGCGCTGGTGGTTGCAACAGAGCTTGGCGCTGCCGAGCTGCTCGCTTTGGATGAAGTCACACTGTTGGTCACTGAACTGGCAAGGCTGCTCTTGGAGGAGCTGGTTGCCGGTGTGCAACTGGTGGATGTCGGCAAAGAGTCCGGTGTTTCGCCTGTGCGTTTTATACGGAAACTTTTTGCGGGCACATTTAACGTCATACCGTCTGAAAACACTACATACTGCGAACTGCAACCATAGTTGTACGCAATGTAAGTCATCAAACCATTTTTATTAAACGCGACAGCGGTCGGGCTGTGTTTCCCATCCTCGAAA